>NZ_JBEXNT010000044.1:0-60344 GCF_040611255.1 Kitasatospora sp. NPDC002965
AACCCCATCCCCCCCCCCCCACCCCCCTAACGTGCCCCCCCCCCGGGGGTTTTTCCTCCGGGGGGGGGGGCCCCGGGGGGGGGCGCCCCCGCCGGCCCCCCCCCCGGCAGGGGCGGCGGCCGGAACGGCGGCCGGGAGCGTGGCGGCCGCGCACGGGAGCGGTGGCGGTGCGCCGGTGGACGACCCGCGCCACCCGCTCTCCACGCTCTACCGCCGGCTGGCCGCCCAGGGCAGCTTCCCCGAGGCGTCCGCGCTGATCGGTGTCGCCTCCCACCTGCGGTCCAGGTTCGGCGCCGAGGAGCGCGACCGGCACGTCCTCAAGCCGATCCGGCTGGCCTCCGGCAGCGGCGAACTCGCCGTCGTCGCGTTCCCCGCGCTGAGCGCGATCTCCGGGCCGCACGAGTACGCCCGGCTGGGCCACTCCTTCCAGGGCGAGCGGGACGTCTTCGTCGTGCCGTCCCCGGGCTGGGACCCGTCGGACCTCCTGCCCGACCACCTCGACACCTACCTCGACATGCACACCGAGACCGTGCTCGAACTGCTGGGCGACGAGCGGCCGTTCGTCATCGTCGGGCGCTCGATGGGCGGTTGCGTCGCGCAGGCCGTCGCCGAGCGGCTGGAGGCGCGCGGCCGGGCGGTCGCCGGGCTGGTCCTGGTCGACTCGTACCCGATGGACAGCGCCGCCCGCGAGGGCATGGGCGAGTGGTGGCTGCACGCGATGCTCGGCGGCATGATCGACCGGATCGAGCAGTACGACATGATCTGGAGCGACTCCAGCCTCACCTCGATGGGCGGGTACAACAACGTCTTCGCCGGCTGGGAGCCCAGCCCGGTCGCGGCGCCGATCCTCGCCCTGCGCGCCGACACGCCGCTGCGCGGCATGGTCGTCGACACGGCGGAGCGCGAGGACTGGCGGGCCTACTGGCCGGTGCCGCACGAGGTGCTGGACATCCCCGGCGACCACTTCACCGTGCTGGAGCAGCACACCCCGACCACGGCCGAGGCCGTCCGCGGGTGGATCGACCGCATCGAGCGCACCCGGCAGGGCTGACGACGGGCCTGCCGGCCCCGGGCGGGACCGTACGACCTGGCGGGACCGCCCACGAGGAACACGGCCGACCCCGCCGCCCGTGCCGGGTACGACAACCCGGGCGAGCGGCGCGGCAGCCGCAACGAGAGGAAGGAAACAGGCATGACGGATCCGGTAGTGCTGGTCACCGGAGCGGCGTCGGGCATCGGCGAGGCGACGGTCCGGCTGTTCGCGGAGCGCGGCCACCGCGTGGTCGCCGTGGACGTCGACAAGGCGGGACTGGAGGCGCTGGCCGAGCTGGACGGCGTGGCGACCCTGGTGGGCGACGTGTCGTCCGAGGAGACCAACGTCGCCGCGGTCGCCCTCGCGCAGGAGCGGTGGGGCCGGCTGGACGCCGCGGTGCTCAACGCCGGTACCGGCGGCGGCGGTCCGCTGGAGGCCCCGGGCGCGATCGAGCGGTTCGACCGCCTCTTCGCCGTCAACGTGCGCAGCGTGGTGCTGGGGATCCGCGCCGCGGTGCCGGCGCTCCGCGAGGCCGGGGGAGGGGCGATCGTCGCCACCTCCTCGGTCTCCGGGCTGCGCGGCGACCCGGGCACCTGGGCGTACAACGCGACCAAGGCGGCCGTGATCAACCTGGTCCGGGGCACGGCCATCGACTACGCCGCCGAGGGGATCCGGATCAACGCGATCGCGCCCGGCGGCACCGTCACCGGGCTGACCGCCGGACAGGTCGCCGACCCGGAGTTCTCGGCGTTCATCACCCGCCGGATCCCCGCCCAGCGCTGGGCCGAGGCGCGGGAACAGGCCGAGGTGGTCTGGTTCCTGACCTCCCCGGCGGCCTCCTACGTCACCGGGGTCACCGTCCCCGTCGACGGAGGCCTGAGCGCCAACGGCGGCATCCTGCTGCCGCCGCCGGCCCGGGGCCGCTGACCCCGGTACGGCGGCCCGCCGCCGTACCGCACCGACCGAAGTACCCCCCGATTTATCCCAACTGACGAGGAGAGCAACACCGATGAGCATCGAGGCGAACAAGGCCCTGGTCGAGCGGTACTACCACGAGCTGGTCACCGGGCAGCGGGTCGAACTGCTGGAGGAGCTGGTCGCGGAGGACGCCGCCGACGAGACCAGGGTCGGCCCCGGTGGCAGCGGGACCCGGGAGGACTTCCGCGAGCACCTGCGCTGGCTCTGGGAGAACGTCCGCGACGTCAAGGCCACGGTCGAGGACCTGGTGGCCGAGGGCGACCGGGTGATCGCCTTCTGGCGGATCGAGGGCGTGCACGTCGGCCCGGTCTTCGGCGTCCCCGCCACCGGCCGGTCCTTCGTCGGGCACAGCATCAGCTGGCTGACCGTCCGTGACAACAAGGTGGTCCGCTACAACGTGCTGCCCGACCGCCTGGGCATCGTCCAGCAGCTGGCCCCGGCCACCGTCTGACCCTGCCTCACCGGGGCGCACCGCCGCCCCCTCCGGCCCCCGGGGCCCGGCCGGCGCCGCCGTCGGCCGGGCCCCGGGGCGCTCGGCCGAACCCGACCCCGGAACCGATCCGCCAGGAGGAATCCCCATGACCGCCGCCGACCTGAGCCCGGCCGACGCCGAGCAGCTGCGCCAGCTGCTCGCCCGCTTCTCCCACGCCTTCGACAACGCGGACGCGGAGGCGCTGGCCGGGGTGTTCGCCGAGGACGGTGTGATCGAACTCGCCCGCACCGGAGCCGTGTTCACCGGCCTGGAGAAGATCCGGGTGTTCGCCCGTGACCTGGGACAGGACCACCCGGACCACCAGACCCTCGACTCCGTCCTCACCGTGGACGAGGACGGTACCGTCCGGGGCCGCAGCCGCTACCTGGCGATCCTGCCCGACGGCTCGGTCCACAACGGCGACTACTTCGACGTCTACACCCGCACGGCGGACGGCTGGCGGATCGCCCACCGCCGCTCCGTGCCGCGCTACCCGCGCCGCCACCACCACGCCTGACCGGCGGGCCGCCGGGTGCGGCCCAGCGGCCTGTCCGACGGCCCGGGCGTCCTGCGCCCGGGCCGCTTCGTGCCGCGGCCCGTCCGGGGCCCCGGGTACCCCGAGGCCGGCCGCCGAACGGGCCGGCGAGCCGGTCGCGGTGCAGGTCAGGGCAGTGGCCGGGGTGCCGGGACGGGCTTCGGTCCGGGTGTCGCTCAGGGCCCGTCCTAAGGGTGGGTTAGGGGTCCGGTAGGGGTCCGCGGGGGTGCGCCCGCCGATAGCTTCTCGGCATTCCCCAGCTCGTCCCCTCCCACCAAGACGGAGTCATCAGCATGCCCATCACCGGGCCCCGGCCCTTCCCGCTGCTCGCCGCCCTCACCGCAGGGATGCTGCTCCTGGCCGGCTGCAGCTCAGGCTCCGGAGCCGGCTCCGGCGGACCGGGGGCGGCCCAGGACGGTTCGGCCGACAAGCCGGTCCAGGGCGGGGCACTCACCTACGCCACCGACGTCGAGCCGATCTCCTTCGACATCCACGTCAGCCAGCAGGACATCACCGGCGCGATCCAGCGCAACGTCTTCGACTCCCTCGTCCACCAGGACGCGAGCGGCGAGTTCCAGCCCTGGCTGGCGGCCTCGTGGGAGATCACGCCGGACCTCAAGACCTACACCTTCCACCTGCGCGACGGCGTCAAGTTCACCGACGGCACGCCCTTCGACGCGGAGGCGGTCAAGGCCAACTTCGACCGGATCGTGGCCAAGGAGACCAAGTCCCAGTACGCGGCGAGCCTGCTCGGCCCGTACACCGGGACCGAGGTGGTCGACACCCGCACCGTCAAGGTCTCCTTCAGCGAGCCGTTCGCGCCGTTCCTCCAGGCGGCCAGCACCGCCTACCTCGGCTTCTACTCGCCGAAGACGATCAAGGAGAACGGTCCCAAGCTGGGCGCCGGCGGCGCGGCCGACGTCGGCACCGGCCCGTTCGTGTTCAGCAGCTACACCAAGGGCCAGAGCGCCGTCTTCACCCGCAACCCCGACTACAACTGGGCGCCGTCGAGCGCCAACCACCAGGGGCCCGCGTACCTGGAGAAGCTCACCATCCGCTTCCTCACCGAGGACTCGGTCCGGGTCGGCGCGCTGAACAGCGGCCAGGTCCAGGTGGCCGAGCCGATCCCGCCGACCGACGTCAAGACCGTCCAGGGCGACCCGAAGCTGCGCACCGTCACCACCGACGCGCCCGGCGCCAACTACGCGCTCGTCCTCAACACCACCAAGGCCCCGCTGGACGATCCGCAGGTCCGCAAGGCCGTGCAGCGCGGCATCGACCTCGACACCGACATCCAGTCCGTCTACTTCGGCGTCTTCAAGCGCGCCTGGAGCCCGGTCTCGCCCACCACCCCGTACTACAACAAGGCGCTGGAGAAGTCCTGGCCGTACGACCAGGCGGCCTCCAACAAGGCCCTGGACGAGGCCGGCTGGACCGCCCGCGACAGCGAGGGCTACCGCACCAAGGACGGCAAGCGACTCACCCTGTCGTGGCCGCTGCCGCCCGCCGAGTTCGTCCGCGAGCAGCGTGAGACGCTCGGCCAGGCCATCCAGGCCGACCTCAAGAAGATCGGCGTCGAGATCACCCGGCCCCGCCTGGACATCGGCACCTACATCGGGAACGTCTACGGCGGCAAGGAGCACATCGCCGACTACAGCTGGGCCCGGTTCGACCCGGACGTCCTGCGGCTGTACTTCCACAGCGCCAGCAAGCCGTCCACCGGCGGCCAGAACGCGACCTTCTACCAGGACGCCCAGCTCGACGAGTGGACCACGACGGGCAAGGGGACGTTCGACAAGACCGTCCGCCAGGACGTCTACGGCAAGACCCAGCAGCGCGCCGTCGACCTCGGCCTGATCGTCCCGCTGTACGTGCGCACCGCCGTGGTCGGCACCTCGGCCAAGGTGCGCGGCCTCAAGGCCGACCCCAACACCTGGCTCGCCTTCCACGGCGCCTGGCTCGCCCAGTGAGCACCGGCACGGGCCGGTCGGACACCCGAAGCCGAAACCGAAGCCGAAGCCGGGCCCGGAGCCGACACACGGACTCCCGGACCCACCACCCGAACTCCTGGAACTGAGGGATGACCACCACCCGACCGACGGCCGCCGCCACCCCGGCGGCCGTCCGCCAGCCCGCCGTCCGCGTCCTGCGCGCCGTGCTGCGCCGCCTGCTCGGGGCGTTCGCCGTCCTGCTCGGCGCCGCCACCGTGGCCTTCGCCGCACTCCAGCTGATCCCCGGTGACCCGGTCACCGTCATGCTCGGGCCGGGCACCGCCGCCACCCCCGAGGTCAAGGCCGCGATCCGGGAGCAGTACGGACTCGACCGGTCCGTGCCGGTCCAGTACGTCACCTACCTCGGCCACCTGCTGACCGGCGACCTCGGCGAGTCCTTCCAGCTCCAGCGGCCGGTCGCCGAGCTGATCGGCGATCAGCTCGGGCCGACCGTCCGGCTCGGCCTGGCCGCCCTGGCGCTGGCCGTCCTGCTGGCGGTCGGTGCGGCCGTGGTCACGGCCGGCCGGCGGCCCGCCCTGCGGGCGCTCAGCTCGCTCGCCGAACTGCTCGCCGTCTCCAGCCCGTCCTACTGGATCGGCATCCTGCTGCTCACCGCCTTCTCGTTCCAGCTACGGATCTTCCCGGTCGCCGGCGACGACGGGTTCGCCGCCCTGGTGCTGCCCGCCGTCACGCTCGCGCTGCCGGTGGCCGGGATGCTCGCCCAGGTGCTGCGCGAGGGACTGGAGGCCGCCCTCGGGAGGCCGTTCGCGCTCACCGCCCGCTCACGGGGGCTCGGGTCGGCGGCCGTGGTGCTCCGGCACGCGCTGCGCCACGCCGCCGTCCCGGTGGTCACCCTGACCGGTTGGCTCACCGGGTCGCTGCTGGGCGGCGCGGTGCTCGTCGAGTCGGTCTTCGGCCGGCCGGGGATCGGGGCGCTCACCCTCCAGGCGACCACCAACAAGGACCTTCCACTGGTGATCGGGCTGGTCCTGCTCTCGGCGCTGGTCTTCGTGGTCATCTCGACCCTCGTCGACCTGCTCTACCTCGTCATCGACCCACGGTTGAGGAACGGCTGAACTCCCATGGCCCACAACACCGTTGCCACCGCCGATCCGGCCGATCCGGCCGATCCGGCCGAGCAGGGCGACCCGGCCGACCCGGCCGGACCGGGAGGTCCCGGAGGTCCGGACGGCCGGCCCGGCCCGGGGAAGCAGGGCGGCCGGACCGCCCGCACCTCCCCGTCGGCCGGCTCCGCCGCGTCGCTCGTCCGCCGGATCGGGTTCGCCCTCGCCGTCGCCGTGCTCGCCCTGCTGGTCCTCGCCGCCCTCGCCCCCGGGCTGCTCACCTCGGTCTCGCCGGTGGAGACCCATCCGGTCGAGGCGCTCACCCCTCCGGGCGCCGAGCACTGGTTCGGCACGGACCAGCTCGGCCGCGACCTGTTCGCCCGGGTCCTGCACGGCGCCCGGCCGTCCCTGCTCCTGGGCCTCGGCGCCTCCGTCTTCGCCGTCATCGGGGGCACCGCGCTGGGCCTCGCCGCCGCGCTCGGCGGACGCTGGGCCGACCAGGTGCTGATGCGGCTGGCGGACGTCCTGCTCGCCCTCCCGCCGATCCTGCTCGCGCTGCTGGCCGTCACCGTCCTGGGCACCGGCTCGCTCAACGTGATGCTCGCCATCGCGATCGCCTTCGTCCCCGGGTACGCACGGATCGTCCGGGCCGAGACGCTGGTCGTCCGCCGCTCGGGGTACGTCGAGGCGGCGGTCGGACTCGGCCTGCCGCGCCCGCTGCTGATCGTCCGGCACGTCCTGCCGAACGCCGTCGGGCCGATGCTGGTCCTCGCCACCGTGGGCTTCGGCACGGCGCTCATCGCGGCGTCCGGGCTCAGCTTCCTCGGCCTCGGCCCGCAGCCGCCCAGCCCCGAGTGGGGCGCGATGCTCTCCCAGGGGCGGCGCTTCCTGGCCACCGCCTGGTGGATCGGCGTCTTCCCGGGAGCGGCGATCACCGCGGCCGCCCTCGTCGTCAACGTCCTCGGCCGTCGCGCCCAGGCCCGCTTCACCCGGAGGACCGAGGCATGACGTCCGCGCAGGCCCCGAAGCAGACCGCGGCACCGGCCACCGCCCCGGCCCCGGCCCCGGCCCCGGCCCCGGCCACCGCGAAGGTCGCCGCACCCACCTCGAAGCAGGCCACCGACCGGGCCCGGACCGACGCGCGGGCCCCGTCGGCCGCCGGGCCGGCGCCCCTGCTGACCGTCGACGGGCTCGACGTGCGGTTCGGCGCGGTGCACGCCGTCCGGGACGTCTCGTTCACCCTCGACCGGGGGGAGTGCCTGGCCGTGGTCGGCGAGTCCGGCTCCGGCAAGAGCGTCACCGCCCGCACCCTGGTCGGCCTCACCGACGCCGCCGCCGGTCCCGGTACCCGTGCGCCCGCAGGCGTCACCGCCCGCCGGCTCGTCTTCGACGACCGCGACCTCACGGCCCTCACCGAGGCCGAGTGGCGCGGCGTGCGCGGACGCCGGATCGGCCTCGTGCTCCAGGACGCCCTGGTCTCGCTCGACCCGCTGCGCACCGTCGGCGCCGAGGTCGCCGAGCCGCTGCGGGTCCACCGCCTGGCCGGCCGCGACGAGATCCCCGACCGGGTCCGCGGGCTCCTCGAACGCGCCGGTGTCCCCGAGCCCGGACGGCGCGCGGCCCAGTACGCCCACCAGCTCTCCGGCGGCCTGCGCCAGCGTGCCCTGATCGCCTCCGCCCTCGCCGCCGAACCCGACCTGCTGATCGCCGACGAACCCACCACCGCCCTCGACGTCACCGTCCAGGCCCAGGTGCTCGACCTGCTCGACGGCCTCCGCCGCCAGGGCACCGCCCTGCTGCTGATCAGCCACGACCTGTCGGTGGTGGCCCGGCTCGCCGACCGGGTCGCCGTCATGTTCGGCGGCCGGATCGTCGAGACCGGCCCCACCGAGCGCCTGCTCCGCGACCCCCGCCACCCCTACACCCGCGCCCTGCTCGACGCCGTCCCCGGCGCCCGCACCCGCGGCACCCGGCTCGCCCCCGAACCCCTCCGGCAGGCCGCCCCCGAACCCGGCGGCTGCCCGTACGCGGCCCGCTGCGCCGCCGCCGACCCGACCTGCCGGAGCACCCTCCCGCCGGTGGACTCGCTCGGCGCGCGCTGCTGGCACCCCGGGACGGCGGCGCTCACCGTCCGCGAACCGGTCCTCCTCGGTCTCACCGCGCGGTCCGCCGGCCCGCCGGCCGGTCCCGACGCGTCCGGCCCGGCCACGCCCGGCCCCGCCACGTCCACCTCCGACGCGCCCGCCTCCGGCGCCCCGCTCCTCGACGTCGACCGGATCACCAAGTCCTTCGCCGGCCGCCAGGTCGTCCGCGAGGTCTCCTTCCGGCTCCACGCCGGAGAGACGCTCGGTCTGGTCGGCGAGTCCGGTTCGGGCAAGACCACCGCGGCCCGGATCGTCCTCGGCCTGGAACGCCCCGACACCGGAACCGTCCACCTCGCCGGCCGCCCGTGGAGCGAGCTGCCCGAACGCCGCCGCCGTGCGGACCGCCTCCGCATCCAGGCCGTCCAGCAGGACCCGCTCGGCTCCTTCGACCCGCGGTTCACCGTGCAACGCCTCGTCGCGGAGGCCGTCGCCCGCACGGGCGTGCCGCGCGGGGGCGAACTACGGCGCCGGGTGACCGAACTGCTCGACCAGGTGGGGCTCTCCGCCACCCTCCTCGACCGCCGCCCGACCGCGCTCTCCGGCGGCCAGCGCCAGCGCGTCGCCATCGCCCGCGCACTGGCCCCGGCCCCGACGCTGCTGGTCTGCGACGAACCGGTCTCCGCCCTCGACCTCTCCGTCCAGGCGCAGATCCTCGACCTGCTCGCCGACCTGCGCCGCGACCTCGGCCTCGCACTGCTCTTCATCTCCCACGACCTCGGCGTCGTCCAGCACCTCGCCGACCGGGTCGCCGTGATGAAGGACGGCCGGCTCGTCGAGACCGCGACCGTCGACCAGCTCTTCGACCGCCCCGCCGACCCCTACACCCGTCAACTCCTGGACGCCACCAACCTCGTGGAGGCACGTCGATGACCGGATCGCTCCTCGCCACCAGCGACCTGCACGTCGGCTACGCCGAGAACCGGGCGGTCGTCGACCGCCTGTACCCCGGCTCCGCCGACGACTGGCTGATCGTCGCGGGCGACATCGCCGAGCGCTTCGAGGACATCGCCCGGGTGCTCCGCCTGCTGAGCGAGCGCTTCGCCAAGGTGGTCTGGGCGCCCGGCAACCACGAGCTCTGGACCCCGACCGACGACCCGGTCCAGCTGCGCGGCGACGCCCGCTACCGCGCCGTCGTCGAACTCTGCCGCAGCCTCGGCGTCTCGACCCCCGAGGACCCGTACCCCGTCTGGACCGGCCCCGGCGGCCCGGTGGCCGTCGCCCCGCTCTTCGTCCTGTACGACTACACGTTCCGCCCGCGCGGCACCACGACCAAGGCCGACGCGCTCGCCGCCGCCTACGCCGCCGGCGTCGTCTGCACCGACGAGTTCCTCCTCCACCCCGACCCGTACCCCGACCGCGACAGCTGGTGCCGCGCCCGCCTCGCCGTCACCGAGGCCCGCCTCGCCGCCCTCGACCCCGCCGTGCCCACCGTCCTGGTCAACCACTTCCCGCTCCGGCGGGACCCGACCTACGTGCTCCGCCACCCCGAGTTCGCCCTCTGGTGCGGCACCGAGCACACCGCCGACTGGCACCGCCGCTTCAACGCGGCGGCCGTCGTCTACGGTCACCTCCACATCCCCCGCACCACCCGCACCGACGGCGTGCCGTTCCACGAGGTCTCCCTCGGCTACCCGCGCGAGTGGGCCCCGCGGGGCGCCCCCAGTCCGCTGCGCCGCATCCTCCCCGCCACCCCCGCGCCGCCCGTCGCGGTCCGCCCCGCCCCCCGCTTCGCCGTCCGCCTGTAGGGGCCGGGCGGTGCCGGCGAGGGTTGACTGCGGTTGACGGGGGTTGACGGCCGGGAAGTGTGAGTGGTTGAGTACTCACATGCAGAACGAACGACCCCGCCAGTTGTCCACCGCCGAGGAGCGTCGCGAGACGGTGCTGCGCACCGCCATCGGGGCCTTCGCCGCGCGGGGGTACTTCGGCACCACCACCACGGAGGTGGCGAAGGCCGCGGGCATCTCGCAGGCCTACGTCTACCGGCTCTTCCCGAGCAAGGAAGCCCTGTTCGTGGCGGTGGTGGACCACTGCTTCGTCCGCGTGCGGGGCAGTCTGGAGCGGGGTGCGGCCGAGGCGAAGGGGAGCTCGTCCGACCTGGTGCTCGCCGCCATGGGTGACGCCTACGCCAAGCTGATCAGCGACCACGACCTGATGCTGGTCCAGCTGCACGCCCAGGCGGCGGCGGTCTCCGAGCCGGCCGTCCGGGAGGCGGTCCGGCGCGGGTACGCCCGGCTGGTGGAGTACGTCCGCGGCGCGTCCGGCGGGGACGACCGGCAGGTCCAGGAGTTCTTCGCCACGGGGATGCTCTGCCACCTGCTGGTCTCGCTGGGCGTCGAGGCCGTCGACGCGCCGTGGACGCGGACCCTCGCGGCCGGCATCACCCACTACTGACCCACCGCCCCCGGGGCGACCCGGTGGCCGCTCGATCCCCCTGGTGAGGCACCGGCGGGGCCGGAGGTCCGCGCGCAGCGGCCCGGACGGCATCGCCGTTTCCTCGGCCGCGAGTGTGAGTGGTCTATCACTCATAGAATGGAAGGAGGGTGTCATGAGTCCGCAGGGAAGCCGACCCGCTCCGGTCCGCGAGGGCCGCGGCCCGGGCACCGCGCTGGCGGCGCTGGCCGGGGCGCAGTTCGTCGTCATCCTCAGCACCTCGATCGTCAACGTCGCCCTCCCGAGCATCCGGGACGGCATCGGCCTCACCGACGACGGCGCGTCCTGGGTCGTCAACTCCTACGGGCTCGCCTTCGGGGCGCTCCTGCTGGCCGGCGGTCGCCTCGCGGACCTCCTGGGCCGCCGGCGCGTCCTGCTCGGGGGACTGGCCCTGTTCGCCGCCTCCTCGGCAGCGGCCGGGCTGGCGCCGAGCGGGGCGGCGCTGATCACGGCCCGGACGGTGCAGGGCCTGGCCGCCGCTGCCGTCGCCCCCGCCGCACTCGCCCTGGTGACGGACGTGTTCCCGCCCGGTCCGGGGCGCGGCCGGGCCTTCGGGGTCTGGGGTGCGGTCTCCGGCGCGGGCGGCGCCGCCGGGGTCCTGCTCGGCGGCGCACTCACCCAGGGGCTCGGCTGGCCGTGGACCTTCCACGCGACGGCGATCGGCGCCGCGCTCGTCCTCGCCGCAACGGTCGCCCTGCTGCCGGCCGTCCCCGCGAAGGCCGTCCCCGCGAAGGCCGTCCCCGCGCCGGGCGCTCCCGCGCCGGGCGCTCCCGCGCCGGGTACGGAGCCGCCGGGGCGGGGGAGGGGCGGGTTCGACGTCCTCGGCGCCGGGACGGCCGCGCTCGGCCTGACCGCCCTGGTCTGGGCGCCGACCGCCGCCCGCCGCGCCGGCTGGACCGACCCCCTGGTGCTCGCCGCCCTCGCCGCGGCCGTCCTCCTGCTCGGGCTCTTCCTCCTGGCCGAGCGCCGCCACCCGAGCCCGCTGCTGCCGCCGCGCCTGTTCCGCACCGGGCAGGTCGCCGCCGCGAACCTGCTGATGGTCCTGCTCGGCTCGGTCTGGATCGCGCTGTTCTACCTCCTGCCGCTGTACCAGCAACAGGTCCTCGGGGACGGTCCGCTGGCCGCCGGGCTCGGCCAGCTCCCGCTCGCCGCCGCCAACATGCTCGGCGCCGCGCTGGTCCCCCGGGCGGCCCGCCGGTTCGGCGCCGCCCCGGTGCTGGCCGCCGCGCTGCTGACCGAGGCGGCCGGACTGCTCTGGCTCTCCCGGATCGACGCCGACGGCGGCTACCTGACGGACGTGTTCGGCCCGAGCATCGCCGTCGGCCTCGGTCTGGGAGCCGCCTTCGCCCAGTTGACCGGCATCGCCGTCGCCGGCGTCCCGCCGACCGACTCCGGGCTCGCCGGCGGCCTGGTGAACACCACCCGGCAGGTCGGCGGCGCGGTCGGCCTGGCCGTCCTCGGCACCCTCGCCGCCGCCGTCACCGCCGGGCAGGAGGGCCGGCTGCCCCGTCCGGAGGCCCTCACCGCCGGCTACCGGGTCGCGTTCCTGGGCGGCGCGCTCGTCCTCGCGGTCGCGGCGGGCCTCGCGCTCGTCCTGCTCCGCCGGCCGGCCCGGACCCCGGCCCCGCCCGCCCCGGTCCCGCCCGCCCCGGTCCCGCCCGCCCCGCCCGCCGCCGCGCCGCTGCCCGACCCCCGCTGACCATCCCGCAGCACGCGGCGCAGCCCGTCCCACCGCGTTCACCGTCGTTTCCACCGCACCGCAGTCCCGCCGAGGAGAGGAACTCCCGTGTCCACGCACACCATCGACACCACCGCCCCCGTCATCGTCCGCCTCGCCGTGACGGTCGACGCCCCGCCGGCCACCGTCTGGGCCGTCCACACCGACATCGACGCCTGGCCGCAGTGGAACCCGGACGTCGAGACGGCCCGGCAGGACGGCCCGCCGGTCGCCCCCGGCACCTCGTTCACGTGGCGGACCCACGGCCTGGAGATCCTCTCCACCGTCCGGGAACTCGTCCCCGGCGTCCGGATCGTCTGGGGCGGCCCGGCCAACGGCATCGAGGGCATCCACGTCTGGACGTTCGAGGAGACCGGGGACGGCCGGGTGACGGTCCGGACCGAGGAGTCCTGGAGCGGCGCGCCCGTCGACGCCATGCCCGAGGCGATGGAGCAGGCGCTGCGGGAGTCCCTGGAGCGCTGGCTCGGTCACCTCAAGGCCGAGGCCGAACGCCGCACCCGCTGAGGCGACCCGCCCCGCACCCCGCCCGCCCTGTTCCCTCGCCCGCCCCGCACCCCGCCCGCCCTGCTCACCCGCTCACCAGCCCGCGAAAGGTTCCTGCCGTGACCGCCACCGCCAAGCCCTACCTGACCGGCCACTACGCCCCCGTCGCCGACGAGATCACCGCGACCGGGCTGACCGTCGAGGGGCACCTGCCGCCCGAGCTGAGCGGCCGGCTGATCCGCAACAGCCACAACCCGAAGCCCGGCGTCACCCCCACCCACTGGTTCAAGGGCAGCGGCATGGTCCACGGCATCCGGCTGCACGAGGGCCGCGCCGAGTGGTACCGCAACCGCTGGGTCCGCACCCCCGCCCTGGACGGCGCGCCCTACCTGACCGAGCACGGGCCCGACCTCACCGTCTCCACCGCCGGCACCCACGTGATCGAGCACGGCGGCCGGCTGCTCGCCCTCTGCGAGTCGGCCCTCCCCTTCGAGCTGACCGCCGATCTGGAGACCGTCGGCGCCTACGACTGGAACGGCCGGCTGACCTCCGCCATGACCGCCCACCCCAGGGAGGATCCGGTCACCGGCGAACTGCACTTCTTCGCCTCCTCCCCGTTCCCGCCGTACCTGATCCACCACGTCTCCTCGCCCGACGGCACCGTGCTGGCCAGCCAGGAGGTGCCGGGCGCGAGCGCCGCCCTGAAGCACGACTTCGTGATCACCGAGCACTACGTGGTCTTCCTGGAGGGCTCGGTCACCTTCGACCCGACCGACCACTCGGGCATCCCGTACGGCTGGGACGACACCCGGGCGGCGCGGGTCGGGGTCATGCCGCGCGGCGAGGGCCGGGCGTCGGAGGTCCGCTGGTTCCCGATCGAGGCCGGCTACGCGATGCACTTCGCCAACGCCTACGAGGACGCCGCCGGGCGCGTCGTGATCGAGGGCCCGGCCGTGGGCCGCGAGGGCTGGCAGCGCTCCTGGAACTGGTGGATCGGTGCACCCGACCGCGGCGCCGAGCCCAACTCCGGCTCCCGCAGCCGCCGCTGGACCGTCGACCTGGCGGCCGGCCGGGTCCGCGAGGAGCAGACCGACGACCTGACCGTCGAGTTCCCGACCATCAACGAGGCGTACCTCGGCCGCGAGCACCGCTACCAGTACGCGCTGTCGTTCCCCGACGACCGCGGCGTCGGCAACCACACCCTGGTCAAGTACGACCGCCGCACCGGAGGGCGGCAGCTCCTGCCGGTCGGCACCGGGCAACTGCCCGGCGAGGCCCTGTTCGTCCCGGCCGCCGGGCGGGCGGACGCGGACGAGGACGCCGGCTACCTGCTCACCGTGGTCAGCGACCTCAACGCCGACGCCTCCCGGCTCCTCGTCCTGGACGCCTCCGACCTCGCGCTCCCGCCGGTCGCCACCGTCCACCTGCCGCGCCGGGTGCCGGCGATGATCCACGGCTCCTGGATCCCGGACGCCGACCTCGGCTGACCACCGGCCCGCCCGGGCCGCCCCGGACAGCGCCCGCCCCGACCGCGACCCCCGTGCGGTCGGGGCGGGCGCGCCCGTTCGTCCGCCGTACCGCCGCTACCGCCGCTACCGCAGCGCCCAGTCCGGCACCCACGTCCCGCCGCCGTGCTCGCCACCGCCCCCGACGCCGTCCGCGACCGCCGTCCCGGCCGCCCTGGTGAGGTGCTCGCGGAGCGCGGCGAGCCCGGGGTGCGGATTGTCCACGTGCCAGAGCAGCGCGTGCGGGTAGACCGGGGTCGGGTCGTGCACGGTGATGCGCCGCAGGTCGTGGCCGGCGGGCCAGAGCAGGTGGGTCTGCGCGCTGACGAAGGTCGCCAGCTCCGGCACCTCGGCGAGGGTGTCGAGCAGCGGCTCGACACCGAAGTCCGGCCCGGTCACCTCGACGGTCAGCCCGAAGGCGGCCGCCAGGTCCTCGTAGTAGGCCGCCCACTCGGTGCCCGTGACGATGCCGGGCACCCAGATCCGGTGTCCGGCCAGCGCGGCGAGCGTGACCGCGCGGGCGTCGGCCAGCGCGTGGGACGGCCCGGTCAGGAGCTGGAGGGGCTCGTCCAGCACGGGCACCGCCCCGATGTCCTCGGGCAGCCGGCGGCCCGGCATGGTGACGGCGCGGAACGAGGCGTCGATCGTCCCGGCCCGGAGCTCGGCCACGGCCGCGTCCACGTCGAACCGCGTCACGACGTCGAGCGCGACCTCCGGGTGCGCGCGGTGGAAGCCCCGCAGCAGCGCCGCCGGGGCCAGCCGGCGTCCGATGACGTCCACCCGCAGGGCCCGCCGCCCGGCCTGCACCGAGGCGGTCGCGCGTTCCTCGGCCCGGAGCAGCGCGCGGGCGTGCGGCAGGAACGCCTGCCCGTCGACGGTCAGCCGGGCGCCGCGCGGCGTGCGGGTGAACAGCCGTACCCCGAGATCCCGCTCCAGCGCGGCGACCCGCTTCGACACCGCCTGCTGGCTGACCGAGAGTTCGGCCGCCGCGTGCTGGAAGCGGCCCGCGTCCACGACGGCGACGAAGGTGCGCACGGCATCGAGATCCATGGCCGCCATCCTAGGGATCCGCGGGACACAACCACCGGTTGTGGCGGGCCGGCCCGCGGTTGTTTGATCCCCGGTCCGCCGTCCCGCTTTGATGGCGGCTGTCGACCGCCGGTCGGAGGAGGAGTGCGGTGAGGGTGTCGCTGGGGCGGCGGTTCGGCTGGCTGTGGGGGGCGTACGCGGTGAGCGCGCTCGGCACCCGGCTCGCGTTCAACGCGCTTCCGCTGATCGCGATCGACGTGCTGGCGGCGGGCCCCGCCGAGGTGTCGGTGCTGGCCGCCGCCGGGGCGGCCGTCGGTGCGGCGGTCGCGCTGCCGCTCGGCCCGTGGGCGGAGCGCCGCCGCAAGCGGCCGGTGATGATCACCATGGACCTGCTGCGGTGCGCGGCGCTGCTGAGCGTCCCGGCCGGGTACGCGCTCGGTCTGCTCACCTTCCCCCAGCTCCTGCTGGTGTCGGTGCTCGTCGCGGCGGCCGACATCACCTTCGGTGCCGCCGCCGGGGCCTGCCTGAAGGCGCTCGTCCGGCCCGAGGACCTGCTGACCGCCAACGCCCGGTTCGAGGCCACGAGCTGGACCACCATCGTCCTCGGGCTGCCGCTCGGCGGCGTCGCGATCGGACTGTTCGGCCCCGTCGTGACCGTGCTCGCCGACGCCGGCAGCTACCTGCTGTCGGCCGCCGGCCTGCGTGCGATCGGCGGTGGGGAGCCGCGCCCCGCGCCCGCCCCCGTCGCCCCGCCGCGGGCCCGCGACCTCTTCGAGGGCTGGCGCCACCTGCTGGCCCACCCGGTGCTGAGGCCGCTGTTCCTCAACACCGTCCTCGTCAACGCCCTGATCATGGCGGTCGAGCCGCTGCTCGCCGTCCTCCTCCTGCGCCGGCTCGGCCTCGCCCCGTGGCAGTACGGTCTCGCCTTCGCCGTTCCCTGTCTCGGCGGGCTCATCGGCTCACGGCTCGCCGGGCGCGCCGTCGCCCGCTTCGGACGGCACCGCGTCCTGCTCGTCGCCGGTGCGCTGCGGGCCTGCTGGCCGGTCGGCCTCGCCTTCGTCGGGCCGGGCACGGGCGGGCTCGTCCTGGTGATGGCGGTCGAGTTCGCGCTGATCACCTGTCTGGGCGTGTTCAATCCGGTGCTGGCCACCCACCGTCTGGAGGAGGTCGCCCCCGACCACATGACCCGCGTCCTCACCGCCTGGTCCGTCACGGCCAAGGCCGCCGTCGCGGCCCTGACCGCCCTCTGGGGCCTGCTCGCGGTCCTCGTCGGCCTCCGCCAGGCCATCGCCCTCGCCGGCCTCCTGCTCCTGGTCACCCCGCTGCTCCTTCCCCGCCGGCCCGCTGCGCCGCGGCTCCCGGACGCCGCACCGCAGGGCGCCGGCCGGGCGGTCTGAGCGGACCGGGCGGCGGCCCCGGACCGCCCGACGGTGCTCGGCAGAAGTTTGCACGACTGTCATGTGGCAGTTCTGCCACTTCCCTACCTTGGGTGGCGTCCGTCCGACCCGCGACCCTTCCCACCGAGCGAGCGAGGGCCCATGAAGCAGCACACCGACCCGACCCCGGCAGCCCCGGGCACCGGAGCCGTCGGCATCGTCCAGATCTCCGACCTCCACTTCCAGGACGCCCCCGTCGCCCGGAGGTTCGTCGCGCACGAGCCCGACGAGGGGCTCGCGGCCGTCCTCGCGGAAGCGGCCGGGGCGATCGGGGAGGCCGCCCTGGTGGTCGCCACCGGCGACCTCGCGGACACCGGCGAGGCGGGCGCCTACGAGCGGATGGGCGAGGTCCTGGACGCGCTGCCCACCCCGGTCTACTGCCTCGCCGGCAACCACGACCGGCAGGACGCGCTGCAGGCCTGCCTGCCCCGCCCCAACGTGCACCTGGAACCGGCCGTCCGGGTCGGGAACTGGCTGATGCTGTTCCTCGACAGCAACGCGCACGGCCGCGAGGCCGCCGCCGACGGCACCTACCGCGACCGTGACGACCGGGTGCACGCAGCCGCCCAACCGGGCCTCACCCCGGTCGAGGAGGAACGCGCCCGTGCGATCCTGACGACCACCGGTGCCGACCACGTCTTCGTCTGGATGCACCAGCCGCCGCTTCCCCGGACCGCTCCGGATGCCCAGGGGGACAGCGAACTCGCCCTGCTGGTGCGCGACTTCCCCAAGATTCGGGCGATCGGCGCCGGCCACCTGCACGGCGACCTGTCCGGCGAGTTCGAAGGCCGCCCCGTGTACGTGTGCCCGTCGACCTTCTACAGCATCGACCACGCGAGCCACGGCCTCGACGGCCCCGGCTACCGCACGTACACCCTGCACCCCGACGGCCGCGTCGACAGCGAGGTCCGGACCGTGTCCGGAGGGATCACCGACGCCATGCGGGCCGCGTCCCTCCCCGGCTTCCTGGCGGACCTGCTGGCGGGCCGGACCACCGGCGAGGAGCTCCAGGCCCTGGGCGACGCCGAGTTCGAGGAACGCTACGGCGAACCCCGCCCGATGCGCTGACCGAGCCCCGGCGGCCCGGGGGCCGGCCGCCGCCGGGCCGGACCGCCGGGCGGGCCCGCGTGGCTCACGCGCGCTGCGGCGACCCCTCCCGGTCGACCTCGTCGAGCACCAGCCGCGCGGCCACCGCCGCGCCGTCGGTGCGGACCGTGCCCGCCACGGCGGCCGCCCGCTCGCGGGTCGCGGGGGCCAGCGCCGTCGCGAGCGCGGCCGACAGCGACGCCGCGGTCGGTGTCGGGCCGTCGTGGGCCACACCGATGCCGAGCTCGGCGACCCGCCCGGCCCAGTACGGCTGGTCGGCCCCCTGGGGCACCACCACCTGCGGCACGCCGGCCAGGGCGGCGGTCGTGGTGGTGCCGGCACTGCCGTGGTGCACGACGGCGGCCGACCGCCGGAACAGGGCCTGCTGGTTGACCTCGTCGACGGCGAAGCAGTCGTCCCGGTCGTCGACCGGGGCCAGGCCGGCCCAGCCGCGCGCGAGGACCACCCGGAGGCCCCGCGCGCGGGCCGCGTCCACGGCCGCCCGGGCGACGCCCGCCGGATCCGGCACGGGCGTGCTGCCGAAGCCCACGTACACCGGTGGAGTGCCGGCGTCCAGGAAGGCCGTCAACCCGGCGGGGAGCGGGCGCTCGTCCGGCAGGATCCACGCGCCGGTCTGCACCACGTCGAGCTCCGTCGGCTGCCACGGGGCCAGGAACGGGTCCGCGGCCATCCACGGCCGGTCGGTGAAGGCGTAGTCGCGGACGCCGGTCACCGGCGGCAGCCCGGCGGACGCCCGGCGGGCGTTGAGCTCCCCGCCGAACATCTCGTCGGCGATCCGGGCGTCGAGGTCCCACAGCGCCCGGCGGTCGCTCTCGTCCTCGGGCAGCGGCCGGCCCCGCCGCGCGGGCGGCGCCCGGTGGGGCGACGGCAGGCTGACCGGCTGGTGGCTCGCGTGCACGTAGCGGATGCCCAGCTTCTCGGCGACGGACCGCGCACCGGCCGCGGCCGGCAACGGGCCGGTCACCACCAGCACGTCGCACCCCTCGGCCGCCGCGGCGAGCGTGTCGAACTGCGCGTCCATCAGGTCGGCCACCCGCCGGGCCAGGCCCGCCGCCGACCCCGGGGTCACCGTGGTCACCAGCGGCCGTACCGGGTCACCGGCCGGCACCACCTCGACGCCGACGCCGGCGAGCCGCTCCGCGAACTCCTCGTCCGGAGGCGCGCACACCCGCACCTCCGCGCCGAGCTCCCGCAGCCGCACCGCGAGCCCCACCATCGGCTCGACACTGCCGCGCGACCCGTACGCCGACAACACCACACGCATGCATGACTCCCGTGAATTCGCAGGTCGACCTGGTTACGGCCGGACATTCTGCGGCATCACGGGGGCCTTGCCGCAAGGCCCCTGATGCGTTATAGGTTCGGAGTGGCGAGGGGAGCGGGTTCCTCCCCCTTCGCCCCTCGACGCCCGCCGCGGACGGACGACCTGCCGGTGGCCCCCTCCCGCTCCGGGACGCCCCGCAGGCGCGCGGGGAGCCGGCGCCCTGCGGTACGCGGTGCACGAGGAGCCGAGCGGCCGGCCGGGTCGAGGAGTTCCGGCGGGGCGCGCTCGCCCGTGCGTCGGCGGCGTTCCGCGGCGTCCGGGAGCCCTTCCACCCCGGGGCTACGCCTTCCCCGCGTACTGAGGCGGGGCCGCCGGGGGCCGCCGGGGGCCGCCGGGGGTGCCGGCCGGAGGTCGTGCGGCGCTCGATAGGCTCGGGACGAATCATCAGGTCCGAACAGGAGGTCCGCGCACCATGGGCGGGACGGTCACGGCGGTCAGCAGCAGCGGCGAGTACACGTTCACCAAGCCCAACCGGGACGGCATCACGCTGCTCGCCGGCCTCGGGGTCGAGGGGGACGTGCACGCGGGCGTCACGGTGAAGCACCGGTCGAGGGTCGCGCAGGACCCGACGCTCCCGAACCTGCGACAGGTCCACCTGATCCACGAGGAACTCTTCGCCGAGGTGGGTGAGAAGGGCTTCGAGGTGGCACCCGGCCAGCTCGGGGAGAACATCACCACCGGCGGGATCGACCTGCTCGGCCTGCCGGTCGGGACGCTGCTGCGGATCGGGGACGCCGCGGTCGTGGAGGTCACCGGGCTGCGCAACCCCTGCCTGCAGATCGACGCCTTCAGCAGCGGGCTGCTGAAGCAGGTCGTGGGGCGGGACGCGGAGGGGAACGTCGTGCGGAAGGCCGGGATCATGAGCGTCGTCCGGGAGGGCGGCGTGGTGCGCCCCGGTGACGTGATCGAGGTCGAGCTCCCCGAGGGCCCGCGCCGGCCGCTCGACCGGGTCTGAACGGCCCCGGACGCGGGGCGGGCGCCGCGGCGGGCGCGCGGGCGGGGGCGGGGCCGTAGGCGGGCGCGGCCCGGAGGCGGGATGGGCAGGACGCGAACAGATAGGTTAGCCTAACCTAAGCTTCGACGGGACCGGCTGCCGTCCGCCGACGTGCCGCCGACCCGCCCGCTGAGAGGAGAGAGGGCCCTGACCAGCACCACCGCCCCCGCGCGCTTCGTGCTCTTCCCGCTCCACGTCGTCCGGAGCACCCGCATCACAGCCCACCTGGCCCGCATCACGCTCGGCGGCGAGAGCCTCGCCGGCTTCGTCAACGGCGGCCTCGACCAGCGGATCAAGCTCCTCCTGCCGCAGCCCGGCCAGACCGAACCGCTGACCCCGCCCGGTGAGGGCGAGTTCGGCTGGTACCAGAGCTGGCGGGCCATGGACCCGGCCGTCCGGCCGGTGCTCCGCACCTACACCGTCCGGGCGCAGCGCCGGGACCCCGACGAGATCGACATCGACATCGCCGTCCAGGGCGACCACGGGCCCGGCTCCCGCTGGGCCGTCAAGACCGCCCCCGGGGACCGCGTGATCGTCTGCGGGCCGGCGGTGGAGGAGGCCGGCGGCGTCGAGTTCCGGCTGCCGCCGAGCGCGGACTGGGTCCTCCTGGCCGGGGACGAGTCGGCGCTGCCGGCCGTCGCGGCCATCCTCGACGAACTGCCGGCCGGGCTGCCCGTGCGGGTGTTCGCCGAGGTCGAGGGCCCGGGGGAGGAGGGCTACCTGCCCACCGGCCGGCCCGGCGTCGAGGTGACCTGGCTGCACCGGGGCGAGGACGTCGACCCGGTCCTGCCCACCGCCGTCCGGGCCGCCGAACTCCCGCCCGGCGAGCCGTACGCGTGGATCGCCGGCGAGGCGGCGAGCGTCCGCGAGCTGCGCCGCCACCTGGTCCGCGAGCGCGGGATCGACCGGCGCGCCGTCTGCTTCATGGGCTACTGGCGGGCCGGGCGGACGGAGGACCAGCGGGCCGAGGACGGCCCGGCGGTCGACGACGACTGACGGAACCCGGCCACCCCCGGGCGACCCCCGGCCCGGGACGGGCCCCTCGCCGGTCGCTACGATCGCACTCCGATCATGGACGGGGGGCCGCGGGCACGCGGTGTGGACGCGGCTGACCGGGTGGCTGCCGGCGATCAGCGCCGTCGTCACCGAGGTGTGGGCCCTGCTGCCCGCCCTGAGCCCGGACGCGGTGGCCCTCTCCACCCGGGCCCGGCTGCTGCCGCCGCCGGTGACGCCGGTCTGCGCCGCGGCCTGGTCGGCCGCCTCGGTGGCGGCCCGGCGCCGCCCTCCTGCGCCTGGCCTGCGGAAGAGGAAGCCGGGGCGGGCCTTCGCGTTCCTGACGGGTGATTTCCCGGTCATTCCGACCCGAAGGCCCTGCCGCACGGGCGCTGACACCCTACCGTGGAAGGGAGTCTGCCCCGGTCCGGGGCGGAACGGGGTGATCGAAGCGCACGAAGGAAGGAAAGCCATGGGGGTACGTGCACGGCTTCGCGGGGGCGCGGTCGCGGCGGGGGCCGCGGTGCTGGCGGTCGGGGCCCTGGGGGCCGGGGTGGCTCCAGGTCAGGCGGCGGCCGCCGACCAGTGGCGGCCGCAGCCGGGGACCCTGTACATCTCCGACTTGCCGAAGACCGAGTCGTGGCGCGCCAACCCGACCGCCCGGGGGTGGGGCGACGACTTCGACTGTCCGGTGGGCTGGCCCGCCGAGCCGGCCGAAGTCAATGTATGGCACCGGGACTTCACCACCGCGGAGACCGCGTTCGCCCAGCAGAAGGTGGCGGTCTTCGACACGGAGGCCGAGGCCGTCGCCTTCGCGGACAAGGCCCGGCAGGACTACGTCGCCTGCGCGCACGCCCCGCAGCGGCCCGGCGTGAGCGCAACCTACCTCGACCACGGGGTGATCAACGTCGAGGAGGGCGCCACCCTTCAGGGGATGCACACCTTCGACTCCAACGCCACCGAGCGCCCCGACTACAACTACCTGTGGGGCGTGGGCCGCGACGGCGACACGGTGACGCTGGTCCTGTGGCAGAGCTACTGGGGCGATCCGCCTGTGATCCCGTGGAAGAACACCCTGAACACCGCGGTGAAGAAGCTGTACTGAGCACCCGCCGCCGACTCCTCGCCGCGCCCCCCCGGCCGGGGCGGCGCGGCGGCCTCCGCCCCGGTGCTACCGCCGGGGCGGTTCGATCCTGGTGCGGGCCGGGGCGAGCAGCCGGTTGAGCAGCTCGGCGCCGGCGGCCGTGTCGAGGGCCACGGGCTCGGTCCCGGCCGGCTTCACCAGCCCGGCGGCGCCCTCGCGCTCGTAGAGGACGCAGGCGGCGCTCGACAGGTCGCGCTTGGACGGCCACTTCAGCCCGCGTGCCCACGGCGCCTGGCCGCGGATCCAGGCGCCCCAGCGGCGGGTCCGGGCGTACGCCTCGGGAGTGGAGTGGATCAGCCACTCGTCCTGGTGGACGGCGGCGAGCTGGTCGAGCGTCATCAGGCCGACGAGGGGGATGTCGCAGGTGGTCTCGATCTGCGACAGCACCCTGCCCCGGACGGCGACCCTGCGGATCCGCCGCCAGCCCTTCTCGTCGAACGGGATGCCGCGCACCAGCGTCTCCATCACCGCCGTCCGCTCCGAGAACCCGGCGTACAGGTACGGCAACTGCTCGCCGTCGCCCTGGAAGGAGCAGAACCGGCCGCCCTCGTAGAGCGCGTCGGCGGGGTTCGGGTTGAACGCGGTCGCCGGGTAGGCGGCCAGGTGGACGCGGTGGAGCACGGTGCCCGCGGGCAGCAGCTCGCGGTGCGGGACGGCACGCACGGTGGGGGCGGGGACCTTCACGTCGGGCATCCGGTCACCACTCCGCGATCTCGGCACGGGCCGCCGCGAGCAGGGAGTGCTCGCCGGGGGTGCCCAGCAGGCGGGCGGGGACGGCGTCCAGCCAGGCGTTGGCGCCCAGCCACCAGTCGGCGACGCCCCACGGGTCGTCGTCGGCGTCGAGCAGGCGGTTGACCTCGACGACCAGCGGGAGCGGGAGGCCGGAGGCGCCGTCGAACTGGAAGGACGGCAGCCGGACGGTGCCCTGGCGGTCGGTCAGCCGGATGAGGTCGGGGTCGGCGGGGTCGTGTCCGCCGGCCCGGTACTCCGCGGCGGTGACGTTCCCGGCGTCGAGCAGCCAGTCGTCGGCGTCGGGGGGTGGCTGCGCCGCCGCCGCGGGTCGGCGGCCGAAGAACGCCAGCGCGCTCAGGACCGCTTCCCGGTTGATCTGCTCGGCCCGGGCGCCGCGCGCGTAGCGGACCGAGTCCTCGAACACCGCCCGGACCGGGTGACCGTCGGGAACCGAGGCGAGCAGCAGCCGGACGATCCTGCGCGCGATCCGCTCGGGGTCCCCGGAGGGCGCGGTGAGCAGCTCCCGCAGCCGGGCCCGGGCCGACTCGTCGAGGAACTCCTGCACCTCGTCCCAGCGTTCCCGCAGGGCCTCCAGCACCTCGGCCAGCTCCATCGCCCGTCACCTCCGTCCGCCCGACCCGCGTTCGCGATCCACGATCCGCCGAGGGGCAATCTAGCGTGCCGGTGTCGACCGTGGGCGGTGATCACCGATTCCCGCAAGGCGGGAACAACCCTCCACGATCTGCGGCATGATGGGCCTTCAGCAGCACCTCGGGGGCGGTGTGCCGGTCCACGCGTGGTCGTCCGACGACTCGGCCCGCACCGGCCCTGACGGCGCGCGTAGGGTGTTCCGACCGGTGCCGAGCCCCCGGTCCGCACCGTACGTCACGACTCGCGCTCGGAAGGCGGCCGGTGAGCAGTTCCGCGGGATACGGATGGTCCTACGTCGACCAGGAGGCCGAGCGCCGTCGGCGGTTGCGCGCGCAGTTGGCCGCCGAGGCCCAGCGGGCCGAGAACCTGCGGCGCGCCGAGGAACGCCGGGCGGAGCTGCGCGCCCGGCTCCTTGCCGAGGAGCGGCGGGCGGACTTGCGCGCCCGGCTCGGCGAGCTGAACGAGGAGGCGCAGGGGCTGCGCGGCGAGGCCGGACAGCTGCGCCGCGCGTACCGGGCCGGGAAGGTGCGGGTCGAGACGGTCACCGTCGGCGCCGGGGCGGACGAGGCCGAGCTGACCCGGGCGATCGAGCGGGCCCGGGCGGCCAACGGCCGCGCGGCGCGCGAGCTGGCGGAGGCCGTCCAGGACGTGTGGGCGGCGGTGCTGCCGGAGGCGGTGGTCGAACCGGAACGGCCGCGCCCGCCGAGGAAGCCCGTCCGGAACGCGGCGGGGGACGCCGCCACGGCGGCGGCAGCGGCGGAGGAGGCGGCGCGCGAGCTGGCGGAACGGACCGACGGTGTCCGGGCCGGTGCGCTCGCCGAGGCCCAGGCCGTGCTGGACCGGGACGTGCCCCGCTGCGACCCCGCCGACCTGGAGCGGGTGGCCGGGCTGGTGCGGTCCCTGAAGGCGGCCGGCACCGTCTCCGACGTGCGGACGACGCTCACCGACCTGGCGGCGCTCGTCCAGCACTCGGTGCTGCGCCGCGGTCGCGACGAGGAGCGCGCCGAACTGCGGGCCGCACTGGTGGAACTGGCGCAGGAGGCGGAGCCGGGGGAACGCGACCGGCTGGTCGCCGACCTCACGGCCGCCGAGGACCCGGCCTACCTGCGCCCCGCCGTGGAGGCGGCGGTGGCCCGGGCGGACGCGCACCGCAACCGCGGGCCGGTGGCGGTGGCGCTCGCCGAGGTGCTGCGCGAGCGGGACTACCTGGTGGGTGAGGACTTCACCGACCTGCTGGCCGAGGAGGGGGAGGTGGTGGTGCCGTTCGGCGACCCCGAACCCGGTGGCGCGGCCGGCGGCGAGGCGCCGGTGGCCGGGTACGGGCTGCGGCTGGTGCTGTCGCCGGACCGGGCGACGCTCTCGACCTCGGTGGTCAAGCGGTCCGGCGGCCCGACGGCCGGGGACGGCACGGCCGGGGACGGTACGGCCGACGGTGCGGCCGGCGACGGGGTGGACGAGGAGCTCGCCGAGGAGCAGGACGAGCTGGTCCAGCAGTGGTTCTGCGACGAGCAGTTGCCCTCCATCGAGGAGGCCGTCCGGGAGAAGGGCGTGCGCCTGGAGCGGACGTCCGCGATGGCGCCGGGCATGATGGCCGCCGGCGTGGTGCCGAACGGCTCGTGGCCGCCGCCGGCCGCCGCCGTCCCGCGCCGCGGGACGAGGAAGCCGGGCCGCAAGGGCTCGGCGAACGCCGCCCAGGCCTGGCAACAGCAGCAGCGACAGCGTGAGCGGTGAGAACGTGAGCAGGGACGACACGAGCGGTGGGAACGCGGACGGTGGGAGGGCGGACCTTCGGAAGGACGCGGCGGCCGGTGCGGAGGGGCCCGACGGCGCCGGGGCGGGAGACGGTCCGCGTTCGGCGACGCCCAGTTGGATCCGTGAGCTGGACATGGCGCTCACCGTCTACCCGCAGGTGCTGCTGACGGGCAACGTCCGTGACCAGTACCTGTTGCCGGACGACCACGCCGCAGGCAGCAGCACCACGCTCGCCCCGTACACCCTGGGCGGGGTGATCGAATCGCTCTGCCTGGCCCGCGGTTACGGCGCGCTCGCCTTCGTCGACCAGGTCAACGACCGGATCGCCCTGCTCAGGCTGAGCGCCACGGTCGAGGAGGTCCCGGAGGTGATCCGGCAGTTCGCCGAACGCGACGAGCGGTGGCGCCGCAGCGGCGGCGCGGGCAACGGCGCGCCGGACGCGGACGACGAGGACGAGCCCGAGCTGCTGGACCGGCTGCGCGACGCGATGGTCGGCGTGGTCCGCCACCCCGGCCCGCCGATCGGACTCGTCGTCCCCTACGCGGCCCGGCTCGGCTCGGCCCGGGCACCCGTCGCGGGCGAGGCCGCCCGGCTGTTCGCCGCCGCCGAGGAGCTGGGCCACACCGCCCGACCCGTGCAGGGCAGCACGGTCGTGACGCCGTACAACACGGTGTTCTGGGTGGTGGAACGGCAGGAGGACCTGCCGATGGAGTTCGCGGTCGGCAGCCGCGCGGTGCGGGTGATCAACGTGCCGCAGCCGCCGCACGACCAGCGGCTGGCCGCCGCCCGGCACGTGGTCGGCGGGCTGGCCCGCTACCAGGCGGCGACCGGCGGCCAACTGCTCGACGCGGCCGAGACCGTGTCCGCCGCCAAGGCACTCGCCGACTCCTCCCACGGCATGGGCAGTTCGGAGGTGATGGCGATCGGGCGAATGGCGCTGGACCGCAGCCTCCCGGTGCAGCGCCTGGACGAGGCGGCCCGCCTCTACCGGATCGGCGTGCTCGACAACCCGTGGGCCACCGCGGCGCTGCGCGAGCGGATCGCGGACGGTGAGCGGTTCCTCAACGGCAAGGTGATCGGCCAGCCGTACGCCGTCCGCCGCACGCTGGAGATCTTCATGCGTTCGGCGGCGGGGCTGAACGGCGCGCAGTCGTCCAGCTCGCCGAGCAGGCCGCGCGGCACCCTCTTCCTCTCGGGCCCGACCGGTGTCGGCAAGACCGAACTCGCCAAGGGCGTCGCCGAGATGATCCTCGGCAAGGATGCCCGGCCGATCCGCTTCGACATGAGCGAGTTCGCCGAGGAGCACGCCCGGGACCGGCTGATCGGCGCCCCGCCGGGCTTCGTCGGCCACGACGCGGGCGGCGAGCTGACCAACGCCGTTCGCGCCAACCCGATGAGCGTGCTGCTCTTCGACGAGATCGACAAGGCCAACCCGCGGCTGTTCGACCTCTTCCTGCAGATCCTGGAGGACGGCCGGCTCACCGACGGACGCGGCGCCACCGTCTACTTCACCGAATGCGTGCTGATCTTCACGTCCAACCTCGGGATCACGGCGACCGTGGTGGCGGAGCAGTCCCGGGACGGCGGGCGGGCGGCGGCGGAGAACGGCGGCCCGGGCGGCGAACCGGTACCGCAGGCCGGCGAGCCGGCGCAGGCGGCGCCCGCCCGCAGCGGCCGGCGTCAGCTCACCCGGCACGACGACCCGGTGATCGTCCGTCAGGCGCTGCGGGAGGCCTTCGACACCTTCTTCAACGACCAGATCCGGCGTCCCGAGCTGCGCAACCGCTTCGGCGACAACTTCATCCCGATGGACTTCATGCAGGAGAAGTGGGTGCCGCAGATCCTCGACAAGGCGATCGCCTCGGTGGCGGGCCGGATCCGGGACGTGCACGGCGCCGAACTGACCGTCGCGGACGACGCGTGGGAGGTGCTGCGGGTCGAGGCGACCCGGCGGCTGGACCACGGCGGTCGCGGGGTCCTGACCGCCGTCGAGTCGGCGCTGGTCAACCCGCTGGCCAAGGAGGTCTTCCGGACCCTGCCGAAGCGCGGCGAGCGGATCGAGGTGGCCTCGGTCGAGGGCGACGGGGACGGCGAGGGCTACCGCGTCGAGGTGAACCGTTGGCCCGGGTGAGCGAGGAGTCGACGGACGGCGGGCCGGGCGGCGGGCGCGTCGCCGATCCGGCCGTCGGGCACGGTGCGGGGCCGGCCGTCGCCCCGGAGAGCCCGCCGGCGGCCCGGGTGAGCCAGGTCTACCGGCCGGTCACCTCGCTCGGCCCCGGCCGGCGGATGGGCGTCTGGTTCCAGGGGTGCACCCTGGCCTGCCCCGGCTGCATGTCCCGGCACACCTGGGAGCCCTCCGGCGGGCGGGAGCTGACGACGGAGCGGTTCGCCGCACTGTGGCGCGCGGCCCTGGCCGACGGGATCGACGGCCTCACCGTCAGCGGCGGCGAACCGCTGGAACAGGCGCCGGCCCTCGCCGCCCTCCTCGGCGCCGCCGACGAGGAGCGCCGCCGCGCCGGCCGGGCCGCCGACCTGCTGGTGTACACCGGCTGGGAGCCGGAGGAACTGGCCGCCGACCCGGCGACCGCCTCCGCACTGGCCGGCGCCGACGCGGTCGTCACCGGCCGCTACCGGGCCGGGCAGCCGACCCGGCTGGTCTGGCGGGGATCGGCCAACCAGCGGCTGGTGATCCGCACCGCCCTCGGCCGCGAGCGCTACACGCCCCACCTGGACCACCGCCCCGAGCGGCCGGAACTCCAGGTGCACGTCACCGAGGGCGAGGTCCGGGTGATCGGGGTGCCGCGCCCCGGCGACCTGGGCCGGATCGAACGAGACCTGGTCCGGCGCGGCGTGACCCTCCGGGAGACCTCGTGGCGACCGTGATCTACCGCTGCCCGGTGGGAGCGCCGGGGGAGTGCCCGACCTCCGGTACCCGGGGGTACTGCCAGGTGCACTTCTTCGTGGAGCTCGAACGGTACGACCCGGAGCAGGACGCGCCCCCGCCCCCCGGGCCCGCGCCGTCCGCGCCCGGTACCGCGTCGGCCGCCGGGTCGCCCGCGACCGTACCGGCCGCCGCACCCGAGGCGGCGACGCGGCCGGCCCGCGCCGCACCCGCACAGCAGGGGCGGCGGCCGGAGCCGGCCGCCCGTCCGGTGGTCCGGCTGGCGCTGGTGATCGCCGGGGCGCTGCTGCCGATCCGGGGTGAACGCCGGCGCGGGGGCTGCGGGTTGGCCATCGGCCGCGACGACCGCGACTGCGCCGCGATCCCCGGCCTGGCGGACCTCAACCAGCTCTCCCGGCACCATGCGGAGCTGAGCTGGATCGACGGGGTGCTGCACGTCAGGGACGTGGGGTCGACCAACGGCACCTTCGTCGACGACCGCCCGGTCACCGGGCCGACCGTGGTCTGGCCGGGGCACCGGCTGCGGTTCGCGCAGGACATCGACGTCCAGGTGATCGAGATCGACGAGTTCGGCGCTCCCCGGTGACCCGGGGGCGCGAGGAGGAGAACGGCGCGATGGCCGACACACCACCGGAACCGAGTCCGCCCACCCGCAAGCAGGGCCGGGGACAGGGGACGGGGCAGGGGACGGGACAGGGGAGGCGCCAGGACCAGGTCCCGGGCCAGGGGGCGAACCAGGCCCGGGGCGGAGGCCAGGCACAGGGCGGCGGCCGAAACCAGAGTCAGGGCCAGAGCCAGAGTCAGGGCCAGGGCCAGAGTCAGGGCCAGGGCCAGGGCCGGACGCCCGCGCAGGGCCGGTCGGGCGACGGCCCGACCGCTGCGAGCCCGCCCACCCGGGTCCAGCGCTCCGGTGGGCCCGCGAACGACGGCCGGACCGGCACCGAGGGCGGCGGGGCACCGGCCGGCCACCGGTCCGGCACCCCGACGGGCACACCCAAGGGCACCCCGACGGGCACACCGAGCACCCCCCGGTCCGGCACCCCGCAGGGAGCCCCGGCCGCTAGCCCGCCCACCCGGGTCCAGGGCGGCAGCCGTCCCCGGCGGACCGGGAACGGCACCGGAGGCACTACCGGCGCGACCACCGGTTCGACCGACGGCGCGCCCACCGGCGCCGACACCCCGGCCGCCGGGAGCGCCGTCCCCTCGCCGGCCACCCGGCTCCAGCGCGGCAAGCCCCCCGCTCCCGCCCCGGCGCGGACCCCCGCGCCCGGTGCGCCCACCCGCGTCCAGCGCCCCGGCGCGACCCAGCCCCCGCCGGCCCCCGGCGGGTCGGCGAGCCCGACGGCCGCCCCCTCCGAAGGTCCCTCCGCCGACCAGGCGGGAGCCTTCCCCACCGCCCTGACCGACCGCTACCACCCCGTCGGCCCGGCCGGTTCCGGCAGCGAGGGCACCGTGTGGCACGTCCGCCGCGCCGACGGCGGCGGCGACGCGGCCGTCAAGGTCGGCAACCCCGGCGTCCAGGCCGACACCGAACTCCTCACCCACCTCGGCGATGCCGCCTTCCGCCGCCACGTCCCCGAGATCCTCGGCCACGGGCGGATCGAGCACGCGGGCGCGCTCTGCGACTGGATGGCGATGGAGTACCTGCCGGTCACCCTGGCCGACCACGTCGCCGAGCTGCGCCGCGGGGGCAGGCTCGACCGGCCCGGTGAGACCGAGCGGATCATCCGCGAACTGGTCGCGCTGCTGGACTTCTGGCAGACCACGGTGGACCGCAACCCGGTGGACTTCAAGCCGGCCAACATCCTGGTCCGCGAGGGCGGCCGGTCCGGCCGCGGCGGTCCGGCCGCGCCCCAGTTCGTGGTGGCGGACTTCGGCGGCGTCGCCAAACTCACCGCCAGCCGCCGGTTCTCCGCCGACATGCAGGTCACCGTCGCCTTCATGGCGCCCGAGCAGCTCGCCGGGCACAACCACCGGGCCGGCCCGTGGTGGGCCCTGGGCACCATCCTGTACGAGGTGTTCACCGGCGGGACCCGCTACCGGCGGGCGGACGGCGGGCTGGTCAGCGACGAGGCCCTCCAGTACCGGCTGGTGATGGAGGACGTGGTGGACCTCGCCGCCGTCACCGACGAGCGCCGGAGGCTGCTGCTCCAGGGGCTGTTCACCAAGGAGCCGGCCGACCGCTGGACCGCGCCGCAGGTCCGCGACTGGTTGGCCGGCGGCAGCCCGGACGTGGTACGCACCCGGGTCGCCCCGGAGGCCCCCCAGGTCGAGACCGGGCCCGCGTACCGCCCGATCGCCTACCGGGGCGCCGACTTCCACGACCCGACGGCGCTGGCGGTGCGGATGCTCGCGGAATCGGGCGACGCGGCGGCCTGGCTGATGAGCGGAGGCGCGCGCAGGCTGCGCGACTGGCTGCGCGACGAGGTCAAGGACACGGCCCTCGACCTCCACTACCTGAAGGACGTCGACCGCGGCACCCCGGCGGACAGGTCGCGCGCGGCCTCGCGCGCGGTGCTGGCGCTGGGCGCGGTGTTCGCGCCGGAGGCGGTCCCGCACGTCCGGGACCGCCGGGTGGACGCGACCGGGCTGGCCCGGGCGGCCGGCGAGGACGGCACGGCCGCCTTCGTCGACGAGCTGATCGCCGCCGGGCTGCCGGCGCTGGCCGCCCGCTTCCGCTGCGGGCACGAAGCCTGCCCGGACGGGGCCTGCCGCCGGCTGCTGGCGCTGACCGAACTGCCCGCCGTGCTGGAGGCCGTCGGGCGGGAGGCCCGGGCCCTCGGCGGTCGCGGCGGGGGCCGCGGCGGCGGAGGCCGCGACGGACGCCTCACCGCCGACGAGCTGACGACGGCCCACCGCTGGGCCCTGCTGCTCACCGTCCAGCCCGATGCGCAGCGTCTCGCGGTGGTGCGGCGGGTCTCCGCACTGCCGGGCCCGCTGCGCAGGCTGCCGGCGCCCGCGCACACGGCCGCCACCGTCGTCGCCGACACGGCCGGCACCGCCCGTGCGGCCGTGCTGAGGGGCGAGCGGGACCGGTTCCGGCGCGCCTGGTCGGAGCTGCGCCGCCGCGCGCTGGCCGCCTCCCCGACCACCGCCGAGGGCCGGGCGCTGCTGGCCGCCGCCGCCGTGCTGCACGTGCGGAGGGTCCGCGCCGAGGGGGCGCGCCGCGGAGCCGACCGGGGCGCCTGGAAGACGACGGCGCGCGCCTGGGGACGGGGCGCCCGGAGCGCAGTTCCCCGGCGCGCGGCCGCGGCCGTGCTGCTGCTCCTCGGACTCGCCGTGACGCTCTGGGCGGGCGCGGTCTGGCGGATCGCCGTCGACGCCGGAGCGGGCGGAGCCTTCCTGCCCGACGGCGCGTTCGGCGGCCCGCTGCGGACCGCGGGGGACACGGCGGCCCGGGAGACCGTCGGACAGCTGGGCGCCGCCCTGGTCGCCGCCGTCGCGGTGGCCGCGTTCCCGGCCCGGATCGGCCGGCGGGTGCTCCTCCTGGTCGTCGCCGCGGCCTTCGCCGTCGGCTACCTGCGGCTCGGGCCGCCCATGACGGTGCTCAGGCCGCCGGCCGCCGTGGTCGAGCGGGTGGTGATGTTCGAAGGCGGCCTCGGCAGCTGGGCGGGTGTCGGGGCGGCGGCCGGGGTCGTCCTCGCCCTGGTCCTCAACGGCCGCTCCAACCGCTGGCTGCTCAACCCCGCCAACGAGGCCGAGGAACGGGCTGCGGGCGACCGCCGTCGGCTCGCCGCCCGCCGCCGGGCCCGCGGCGGCAGCCCGAACCGCTGGCGGACCGGCCGCGCCGGCCTCCGCGACCGGCTGCTCTTCGCCCTCGGCGGCACCCTCGTGCTGACACTGCTGCTCTGGGCGGCCGTCGAGGTCCGGCTCGTCGTCGGGCAGCCCCACCACCCCACCCCGGAGTCCTGGGGCACCGGCCAGGCCGGCGCCGCCTACCAGGCGGACTACCTGCTGCTGCTGGCCTTCCTCGCCCTCCTCGGCGCCGTGGCCGTCCCCCGGACCGCGCCCCGGATACTGGCCGGCTCGGCCCTGGGGGTGGTGGTCCTGGGAGCCTGGCCGCCCCCGCTCGGCCCGCTGGAGGCCCTGCGCATCCCGGTGCTCGGCAGCTGGTTCTCCTCGATCGCCGAGGTGTGGGGCCACGCCGCCTTCTGGGCCGCCCTGCTGGTCGCCCTGCCGCTCGCCTGCTACGTCGGGTTCTGGACGGTCCGCCGGGTGGCGGAGTGAACCACCGGACCACGCACGACGTGAGGTGAGGTCCCGACGCGACGGCGGACCCCCGGCCTGACGTCCGCCGTCCCCTCGGTCGTCGAGCAGCCGCCAGGCGGTGAGGGCGAGGGCGGCCCGCAACAGGCCCGCCGGTTCGGTGGGTTCGAAGCCCAGGGCCTTGGGCCTGCTCCAGCCGCCGGGCGACGCGGCTGCGGTGCAGGCCGGGGCGGCGCTCCGCTCCGGCCCGCCGCCCGCGTACGTCGCCGGCGCGGAGTTCGACCCGCCCCGCGACGAGACTGTCTGATCACGGCTTGCCGGTCGGGCTCGGTGCTGGCCCACATGGTCGGTCCTGGAGGTGAGGTTGCCCCCGGCCCGTCTGCGGCAGAGGACCGGTCCTAAGGCTCGATGAGACGGACGTACACGCCCTCGCCGAGCGGCCCGAACCCGTGGCGTTCCCAGGCGCGCCGGAGCCTGGCCACGGCTTCCTCGTCGGGCCTGCGGACCTCGGGGTCCTCGGACTCGAAGCTGCACGGTTCGTCCGGCCCGTGGTCGTGGATCGGAGCCGGGTAGCAGAGTGCGAGCGTCCCCGGGACAGCCAGGCGGCGGAGGGCCTCGACCGCCAAGCGCATCCCGACACCCTTCCCCCGCCACTCGGCCGAGACCTCGACCGACTCCAGCAGGAGCAGCAGCGACGGCCGCAGCTCGGCCAGCGACGGGGAGAGCCCGCCGTCCTCGGTGAAGATCACCCGCGGGATGCGGTCGAGAAGTCCCGGGTCCACCCCCAGCGCCTCGCGGGGATTCGGCGTGACACCAGGGATGACACGGGTGATGTCGGCGGTACCGAAGATCTTGGCTCCGTTCTCGTAGAAGCTGGCCCGCCACCGGTCCGCGTTCCTCGACCAGTCCGCGTCGGCGAAGTGGCGCGACTCGTACGAGATGACCAGACGGTCGGCCATCGGTGCTCTCCCTTGCAGTGGGGGGCAGGCCCCTCGCCAACACGCAGGAGGGGCCTGCCAGTGTGCCGGCAGCCGCTACTTCGACGGCTGCGCGGGCTTCTCCTCGGCGGGCTTGCCCGCGTGCTTCGGCGGGGGCTTCTCGTTGCCCTTGTGCTTGGACACGATGATCTCGACGGGCATGGGCGGGCTCCTCCTACTCGGCGGGGACGGTGTTGGCGCTGTCCGGCGTCGTGGGACCGGGCGGACGCTCGGGCGGGGGCGTGCTCATACTGGTACCTCCTCACACTGCGGGGTTCCCGGTCACCGGCAGGTGCCCGGGCCGTCCGGTGTTGCGGATCCCGCTCCGGCCGGCTGCCTGCCAGGGACGGCGGCCGGAGCGGGAATCTGAGAGGCCCACAAGGGCCGGTTCTGCGCCCACCGGGGAAACGGGCGGCGGCAGGCCCGTCCCGCGCGCGGCGTTGGCCCGCCCACACGCCGCCGATGCCGAACACCGGGGCGGCGTAGGGGTCTATCAGCGCAGCCGGGGGTCTCCTTCGCCGTGGCGGTGGGGGGTGCGTGATAGACCGTACGGAGTCGGCTACAGGCGGTGCCAGGAAATTGCGCCCAATTGCGCCGGGATCAGCGCAGGGCGTCTATCGCGCTGGTGAGCAGTGCGCGCGCTTCGCCGCCGTAGACCGCCATCTGCGACAGGGCCAGGAACGCGGCTGCGTAGTCCCTGACCTCCCTTGGCTCCGTATGCCTGAGATGGCCCACCGTCAGCTCGACGGAGACCAAGGCGTCATCAAACATGTAGAAGTCTTCGGCTGGAGACCGCGCACGGTCCGGCCGTGTCGGAATGATTCCCAGGCTGATGCTCGGAGAGGTGCTGACGGCTATCAGATGCCCGAGCTGGCCAGCCAACGTATCCCCGTCGCACACCGCCCCGCGTAGGACTGATTCCTCCAGCACCAAGGCAAACCGACGCGGGCCGGAGAACAGCATCCGCTGACGCTCCATTCGGGCCTCAACAGCGGCCTCCACATCGTCGATGGCGACTCGTGAACGCTGGATCGCCCGCAGGACGGCCGCCGTGTACTCCCGGGTCTGCACCATGCCGGGGACGACCTTGCTGGCGTACACCCGGAAGTGCCGCGTGCGCTCGTACAGGTCAAACACCGACTCCTGGGCCGCTCGCAACCCGGTGCGCTCCATGCGCCGCCACTCGGTGTACAGCGAGTCCACGGCCCGCGCGGCTGCGATCAGGTCCGGGATCCGGCCCTCCGCGCCGCAAGCGCGGCACCATGCCCGGAGATCGTCCTCGGACGGCGCAGCCTTGCCGTTCTGGAGTCGGGAGGTCTTGGCGGGGTGCCAACCGCACCGGGCAGACAACTCCTCGCCCTTGAGCCCCGCATCCTTTCGGAGCTCCGTGAGGCGGTTGGCCAGGGCCTTTCGAGCAGCGACAACGCTGGACGATGGCGACGACGACATGTGCTGACTGCCCGGTGTTCGCTGGAATCAAGTGATCTTGTACTGGTCGTGCGGCGTGGCCCGTTCCCACACGGCCTCGAAGGCGAGGGAGCAGAGTTCGACGGCCGCCGGGTCCTCGGTGGCCTCGTCCTGGATCACCAGATCCCTGGTCTCTTCGTCAACGAAGATGGCCGGGGAGTTTCCATCCGGGGACTTGTCGTCCTTCCAGATCAACCGTAGTGCCACCGCGCCCTCCTGCGTCCAGGTAGTTGCGTCTTCTTGCAATACAGTCACTCCTGCTGAAGGCCAGGGCGTCAAGAGGGCACGCGAGCAAGCCGGGAGCCGAGGAGCGACGAAGGCCCCGACCGCCCAATTCGTCGGGCGGCCGGGGCTGGTGTGCTGGGGTGGTCGGATGCGGTTGCCCCAGCGGTGGGCGGCGAGGCTGCGGGCGGCTCCGCCGGGGAGGGTGTGGCCGTCGAGGAAGCCTTCCGGTGGTCAAGAGCTACGATCGGCTCCGGATCGAGGCCATGAATCAGGCCGACTCGCCGGCGATGATCCGCTCTGTACGGAGGGACCTTGAATGGATGTCGGCCTGATCGGCGCCCGCTGGATCAAGAGTTCATATAGCGGTGGGGGTGGGGCGTGCGTCGAGGTCGCCGACGGCTGCCCCGGGCTCATGCCGGTCCGTGACTCGAAGGACCCCGACGGGCCCGCCCTCCGCTTCCCCGCCGATGCCTGGCGGTCCTTCGTCGCCGCCGTCCGGGCGGGCGAGTTCGGCGGTATCTGAGCAGTGCCCCGGCCCGGCCGTCCGGTGTGCCGGGCGGCCGGGCCTCTCCCTGCCGCTTGTTGTTGACCGGGGGCGGGTGGTGCGGTTGTCTGCCGTGGACGGGTGGGCGACGGGGGAGGTCATGTTCCGGTGACGGTGCTCGACGAGGCCGCGGCGTCGGTCGCACGCGGGCGGAGACTGCTGGACGAGTACGACGCCGAGGCGGATCCGAGGCGCGAGTCCGTCCTTCTCTCCGGTGCGCTGACCGCCTTCGCCTCCGCGCGCGGGCTGTTGGAGCGGGCCGGGGCGGCGGCGCCGACACAGGTGTCGGCCGAGGTGCGGTTCCTGCTCGGGCTCACCCTCTCCGTCCGGTACTGGCGGGCCGCGGCGCAGCCGGACTTCGCGGAGGACCAGGAGATCAGGTCCGCCGTGCTGGCCGAACGGACCTCTGCCGTCGAGCTGTTGACGCTCGCCGTGGCGCTCCTCGATCCCGGTGCGCCGGAGCGTGCGGAGGCCGCCGGTCGGCTGGGGCTGCTGCTGCACGTACGCCACGAGGACGTGCTGGCCGACGCCTCGGCCGACGGGGACGCCCGCGCGGACGACCTCGACCGGGCCGTCGAGGCGCTGCGGCTCGCCTGCCCCGTCCCGGTCCCGCCCGGTCCCTGGCGGGCACTCGCCGGACGGGATCCGTCCGACGAGGCCGACTACGGCGACCAGGACCCGGGCTTCGTGGCCAACCTCGGCTGTGCGCTCGCCGACCGGCACGACCGCGACCTCGACCCCGCCGACCTCGCTGCCGCGAGCGCCGTCCTGGAGGGCGTCCTCGACCGGTTGCGCCCGCCGCCGTGGACGGACGCCGACGGCCCGCCGTTCCGTCCGGCCCCGGACGCCGAGCCCGGCCCGGTCGACCTGGCCGAGCCCCTCGAACTCGCCGTCCGGGAACGCCTCGCCCTCCTGCTGGTCGGGGACGAGCGTCGCGCCGCCACGCCCGAGCAGGAACTGCGCGTCGAACGGGCGGTCATGCACCTGGAGTTGATCGCGGCGACCAGCGCGCCGGACGACCCCTACCGGTTGCGGGCCTCGCTCAGCCTGATCGACCGGTACTGGGAGCGCTGCGACGGCACGATCCGGCCGGAGGACGTGGACCACCGGCTGGCCCGACTGCGCGATCTGCGCCGACTGCTCCCGCCCGAACACGAACTGGGCGGCACGGTGCGCTGGTTGCTCGGTGGCGCGCTGGCCGGACTGGCCCGGCTCGACCGCTACGTGGCGACCGAGGAGGCGCGGGAGTCGGTGGAGGTGCTCCGCGAGGGCCTGACCGGCATGGCCGGGGACGACCCGGTGCGGCCGGCCTCGCACGCGATGCTCGGCACCATGGTGAACGCGATGCGCGAGCACGACCCGGAGACGTACCGCACCGAGGAGGCCGCCCACCACCTCACCGTGGCCGTCGACTCGATGCAGGAGGAGGATCACGGGATCCGCCGCAGTGACATCCTCCAGCAGCTGGCCCACGCCTCCATCGTGCAGGGCGAGTTCTCGACCGACCTGGGCGCGGTGGACCGGGTGATCGGGCTGCTGGACGAGTCGCGGGCGAAGCCCTCCGGCACCCAGTGGTCGGAGGACCACCTGCACGGTTCGCTGGCGGCGGCGATGAGCAAGCGCTTCGCGCTGACCAACGAGATGGCCGACCTGGACGCCGCGATCCGGCACGAGCGCGCCGCGTTCCGCCGGGCCGCACCGGACGACGTCAACCGGGCCGTCTACCTGGAGAACCTCTCGGTCAGCCTCTACCAGCGCTTCCTGCTCGGCGGGGACTACCAGGACCTGGAGGCCTCCCGCCGCTACCACGCCGAGGTGCTGGCCTTCCTGTCCCGTTCGCAGCACGCCGGGGTGGACCGGCTGGTGGCGCGTGAGCTGCCGACCCTCCAGCGCACCCGGCTGATGCTGGAGTTCCAGGACGCGATGACCGGCCGGGACACCGGGCGGATGGGCCGGGTGGTGGCCGAGCTGGAGCCGCTGGTGGCGGCGGTCCCGGTGGACGACCCGCTGTACCTGCTCGCACGAGGCGACCTCGGCGCGGTCACCTTCATGCACGCCCTCTTCACGGCCCCGGACCGGATCGTCGAGGCCGTCGGCCTGATGGTGGAGGCGGCGGAGGAGACGCCCGCCGGGCATCTGCACAAGGCGGTGCTGACCATGCGGGCGGCGTCGGCGCTCGGTCTGCTGGCCCTCTACCCGGTCTACTCGGAGCACCGCGTCGGCGGCGCCCTGACCTACCTCGACGAGCTCGACAGGGCCGTCGACCCGGCGAGCCTGGAGGGCACGCGCGGACAACTGCTGCGGGCGATGCTGCTGATGATGCGGTACCGCCACGCGCGGCTCCCGGCCGACGCCGTCGCGGCGCTGGCCGCCGCGGGGGCCGTCCGTGACCGGCTCCGGCGCGGGAGTCCCACCCAGCTGCTCGCCGCGGCGACGATGCTGGTGGCCCGCGTCCACCGGCAGCGCCTCGGCCCGGACGACCGCCGGCTGGGCCGCGAGTTCGGCCTCACCGCGCTGCGTGAGACGGCCGCCGCCACGCTGCTCCAGGCCGCCGCCGCCCCGGCCCTCGTGGTGGCCAGGGACGCCGCCGCCCAAGCCCTGTCGATCGCCCACTGGTGCCTGGCCGACCTCGATGCGGTGGGGACGGGAGCGGAGCCCGGGGAGCGGTCCGGCCCGGACGCCGTGACGCCCCACCTGCGGGCCGCCGTGGAGGTGCTGGAGCTCGGCCGGGGCCTGGTGCTGCACGCCTCCACCACCACGACCGACGTCCCCGACCTGTTGCGGGCCGCCGGCCACGAGGATCTCGCCGCCGCCTGGGCGGTGGGCGGTGAAGCCGGTGACATCGCCTCCGTCGGTTCGCTCGATGCCCTGCTCGGCCTTCCCGGCACGCTGCTCGACTCGCTGCCCGGCGGCGCTGCCGTCCCGATGCCGGACGACCTGCGCCGCCGCGCGGTCGCCGCGCTGGCCGACTCCCCGGCCGGCACCCTGCTCATGGCACCACCGTCGGTCGAGGAGATCGCCCGGAGCCTGCGTGCGGCCGGAGCCGACGGCCTGGTCTACCTGCTGCCGCCCGGCGAGGGCCGGAGCGGTCAGGCGCTGCTGGTCACGGCGGCGGGCACGGGCGGTGTCGAGCTGGTGCCGCTCAGCCTGGTGAGTTCGGACGCGCTCGGCCCGCGCGGTCCGCTGACCGCCTACCGGCGGGCACACGTGGAGCGGCAGGCCACCCTGGGCGACCACCCGGCCGGCCACCCGGACCGGATCGCCGCCCGGCGCCGCTGGCAGGCCACCCTGGCGGAGCTGTGCGACTGGTCGGGCACCGCCGTCCTCCGGCCGCTGCTCCGGCACCCGGCGCTGCGATCGGCCGGCAGCGGTGGGGTGGCGGGCGGGCTGCCCCGGCTGGTCCTGGTGCCGTTCGGCGAGTTCGGCGGCGTTCCCTGGCACGCGGCGCTGCTGAGCAGCGGACTGCGCGACGGCAGCCGGCCGGTCCGCGCCCTGGAGCGGGCGGTGCTGTCGTACGCCGCCTCGGCGCGCCAGTTCTGCGAGGTGGTCGGGCGGCCCCGGCTGCCCCTGGGCGAGCGGCCGGTGATCGTCGGTGACCCGACCCGCGAGCTGATGTTCGCCGAGGTCGAGGCCGAGTACCTGCACGCCGACTACTACCCGCACGGGACCCTGCTCGGCTACGTCGAGGGCGCCGAGGGCGCGGGGACGGCGCGCGAGGTGCTGGCCGCGCTGCCCGCCCCGGGGCGGGCCGGGGCGTCGGTCCTGCACCTCGCCTGCCACGCGCTGCCGTCGGGCGGCTCCCCGCTGGACGCCTACCTCGGCCTGGCGCCCGAACCGGGGCCCGTTCGGTCCGGCGCGGAGGACGCGGGGCGGGCGCCGGGCCCGGACGGGCAGGACCCCGCGCGGAGCGGCCGGCTGCCGGTCGGCGACATCCTGCGGCAGGCCCAGGGCCGCCCGCCGGGCTCGCCGGGCGGGCTGGTGGTGCTGGACGCCTGCGTCAGCGACCACACCGGCGGCGACCTCGACGAGGCGCTCACCCTCTCCACCGCGTTCGTCGCCGCCGGGGCCACCGGGGTGGTCGGCTCCCGCTGGGAGGTGGTCGACGAGATGGTGTGCGTGCTGATGTACGTGTTCCACGGCCGGCTCGCGGAGGGCGATCCGCCGGCCGAGGCGCTGCGCCGCACCCAGCTGTGGGCGCTCCGACCGGACCGGCGGCTTCCGCCGGGAGCCCCGGCGGAGCTCGTCGCGCTCGCCCGCCGCGACACGGCCGCTCTCGACGTGTGGGCGGCCTTCGCGTACCAGGGCGCGTGACGGGCGGTCACGGCCCGCCGGTGACCGCCCGTCAGGCCGGGCGGGCCCGGGCCTGACCCGTTCCGAGGGCCGGGGGGCGCGGTGGCGGTCCGCGGCTGCGGACGGCGCGAAGGGCCGGGCGGAGGGGCGCGCGGCGCCGGGACCGCGTCCGGGGTGGGGCCGTCCCAGCCTGTGTTTCGGGCGGCTTTCCGCCGTTCACGCCCGGATCGGACCCCTTCGCCCTGGCTGTCCCACCCGTCACACTGGTCCCACCGGTCTAACTGGTCCAGACCATTGACGCCCCCTTGGGGGCTCCCTAGCATGATCCGCACTGCGGCGGCCATACGGGGGCCCGCCGCCTTCGCCGAGCGCGCAGCTCCCTCCCACCCACACAGGGCACGCGGCCGAGCCATGTCCCAGACCCGCCGTCCCCTCTGCGGGGCGGGTACCGAGGAGCACCATGTCCAGGACCGTCCAGGAGCCCGAGCACCGGCCTGCCCAGCCGTCCACGCCCGGCAGCCCGACCACCACCGACGTCGTCAACGCCACCGCCACGTCCATCGCCACCGCCACGTCCGCCGTCCTCACCGTCGGGCAGGAACGCCTCTGGTTCCTCGACCAGCTGGACCCGGGCGACCCCGCGTACAACATCCCGCTGGTGCTGCGCCTCACCGGCGAGCTGGCCCCGGAGTCGCTGCGCGCCGCCCTCGACGGGCTGGTCGCCCGCCACGAGGCGCTGCGCACCCGGTTCCCCGCCGAGGACGGGCGGCCGGTCGCCCTGGTCGACGCGGCGGCGCCCGTCCCGCTCGACGAGATCGACCTGCGCGGACGCCCCACCGAGGAGACGGCCGCCGCGCTCGCCGGACGCACCAACCGAGGCTTCGACCTGGCCGCCGGACCGCTGCTGCGCGCCGCCCTGCTGCGCACCGCAGACCGCGAGCACGTGCTCTGCCTCGTCCTGCACCACATCGCCGCCGACGGCTGGTCACTCGGCCTGCTCCGCACCGAACTCGCCGACCGCTACGCCGCGCACCGCGCCGGACGGCCGCTCGACCTGCCCGCCCCGCCCTCCTACGCCGCCCACGCCGCCGCCGAACGCGCCTGGCTCGCCGGCCCGGAGGCCGCCGGAGCGGTGGCGTACTGGCGCGAGCGGCTGGCCGGCGCGCCCGCCCTGGAGCTGCCGCTGGACCGGCCCCGGCCCACCGGGCCGGGCAGCACGGGCGCCTTCCACACCCGGATCCTGCGCGGCGCCGGCCCCGAACTGGAGGCCTTCGCCCGCGCTCGCCGGATGACCCCGTTCATGGTGCTGGCCGCCGCCTACCAGGCGCTGCTGCACCGCTGCACCGGCCAGGACGACTTCTGCGTCGGCGTGCCCACCGCCGCCCGCACCACCGTCGAGAGCGAGTCGACGGTCGGCTACTTCTCCTCGGCCCTGGTGCTGCGCGCGGACCTCGCCGACGCGCCGACCTTCGACGCGCTGCTGCGCCGGGTCCGCAGCGACTGGCTGGGCGCGCTCGGCCACGGCCGGGTGCCGTTCGAGCAGCTCGCCGAGGAGCTCCGGCCGGACCGCGACCCCGGCCGGACCCCGCTCTTCCAGACCCTGCTGACCGTGCACACCCAGCGCGGCGGAGCGCTGGACGAGCACGCCTTCGCGGACCTGGTCTGCGCCGAGACGGACGGCGGCCACACCGCCGCCAAGTTCGAACTGGCCCTGGACGTCCGGCCGGACGGCGCCGACCTGCAGGCCGTGTTCGGCTACCGGACCGACCTGCTGGACGAGGAGTGGGTCGTCGGGCTCGGCCGCCGCTTCGAGACCCTGCTGCGGGCCGCGCTCGCCGACCCGGACACCCCGGTCCACCGGCTGCCGCTCCTGGACGCGGACGAACGCGCCGCCCGGGCGGGGGAGTCCACCGGACCGGCGCTGCCCGACCACCCGGCCACCGTGCTCGACGCGATCGACCTCGCCGCGGCGGCGGAACCGGCGGCCGTCGCGCTGGTCGGACGCGACGAGACCCTCGACCGGGCGCAGCTCGCGGACGCCTCCCGCGCCCTGGCCGCCCGGCTGGCCGCCCACGGTGTGCGGCGCGGCGACCTGGTCGCGTTCTGCCTGCCGCGCGGGCCGCGCGCGGTGGTCGCCATGCTGGCGGCCTGGCGGGCCGGCGCCGGCTACCTGCCGCTCGACCCGGAGTACCCGGCCGCCCGGCTCGCCTTCATGCTCGCCGACAGCGGCGCCGCGGTGCTGGTCACCACGGACGGCGCGCCCGTCGACGGCCTGACCACCGCGGTCCCGGTGATCCCCGTCCTCCCCGCTCGCCCGGTCCTCCCCGCCGACGCGGACGGCCCCGGCGGACCGGCCCCGGACGTCGCGCCCGCGCCGCCCGCGCCGCCCGCGCCGCTCGTGCCCGCGCCGCTCGCGGCCGGGGCCGCCGCCGGGCCGGACGACACCGCCTACCTCGTCTACACCTCCGGTTCGACCGGAACCCCCAAGGGCGTCCTCGTCCCGCACCGCGCGCTCGCCGCCCGGGTCGCCTGGATGCGCGAGGGCTACGGCATCACCGCCGCCGACCGGGTGCTCCAGTACGCCTCGCTCTCCTTCGACACCTGCGCCGAGGAGGTGTTCCCGGCCCTCGCCGCGGGCGCCGCCCTGGTGGTCGCCGATGCCGGAGCCGCACTGCCCGACCAGCTCGCCGAGCCGTCCGCCGCCGGCCTCACCGTCCTCGACCTGCCCACGCCGTACTGGCACCGGCTGGCCGCCGACCTCGACGCCACCCCCTGGCCGCCCGGTCTGCGGCTGCTGATCCTCGGGGCCGACCAGGTCGCCCCGGAGGCCGTCGCCGCCTGGCGGGCCCGCTTCGGCGACAGCGTCCGGCTGGTCAACTCCTACGGCCCCACCGAGACCACCGTCATCGCCACCACCGCCGAACTCACCGCCGCGGACGCCGGACACCGCCCGCCGATCGGCCGGCCGATCGGCGCCACCACCGTCGCCGTGCTCGATCGCCACGGCGCGCCCGTACCGCCCGGCACTCCCGGCGAGCTGGTCGTCGGCGGGGCCGGTGTCACCGACGGCTACCTCGGCCGGCCGGGGGCCACCGCCCGCGCCTTCGTCCCCGACCCGGACGGCCCGCCCGGCGCCCGCCGCTACCGCACCGGTGACCTGGTGCGCCACCGCGCCGACGGCGCCCTGGAGTTCCTCGGGCGGATCGACGCGCAGGTCAAGGTGCGCGGCTACCGGATCGAGCCCGGCGAGGTCGAGTCGGCGCTGCTCGCCCGGCCCGGCATCGGCGAGGCCGCGGTGGTCGCCCGCGGCGACAGCCTGGTCGGCTACGTCGTGCCCGCGCCCGGCGCGGGGGCTCCCGACCCGGCCGCGCTGCGGGCCGCCCTGGCCGCCACCCTGCCCGCCCACCTGGTGCCCAACGCCCTGGTCGCGCTCGACGCGTTGCCGCTGACGCCCAACGGCAAGCTCGACCGCCGGGCCCTGCCCGCCCCCGACACCCGCCCCGACCTGCGCGCCGCCTACCTCGCCCCGCGCACCGAGGCGGAGGAGCTGGTCGCCGAGGTCTGGCAGGAGGTGCTCGGCCTCGACCGGGTCGGCGTCCACGACGACTTCTTCGATCTCGGCGGCCACTCCCTGCTCGCCACCCGGGTCATCGCCCGGATCCGCGGGACGGCCGACCTCGCCGTCCCGCTGCGCACCCTCTTCACCCACCGCACGGTGGCCGCCTTCGCCGACGCCGTCGAAGCCGCCCTGGTCGCCGAGCTCGCCGCGCTGTCCGACGACGCCGTCGAGGAACTGCTCGCCGCGCAGGACGCCCTGGAAGGGACCGCAACGCCGCAATGAGCACCGACATCACCATCTCCGCCGCCGGGGCGGACGCGCCCGCTGCGGGCGCGCCCCCGGCGGACCCGTCGCCCACCGCCCCGTCGCCCACCGGCGAGGCCCCTGCGGCCACCGTCCCGGCCCCGGCCGCCGGTCTCACCGCCGCGAAGCGGGAGCTGCTCAGCCGGCGGCTGCGCGCCCGCACCGCCCCGCGCGGGGCGATCCCGCGCCGCGCCGCCGACGCGCCCGTACCGCTCTCCTTCGCCCAGGAACGCCTCTGGTTCATGGAGCAGTTCGCACCGGGCACCGCGGCCTACAACATCCCGGTGGTCCGGCGGCTGCGGGGGCCGCTGGACGCCGGAGCCCTGCGCCGCGCCCTGGACGCCTCCGTCGCCCGGCACGAGACCCTCCGCTCCCGGTACCCGGCCACCGAGGACGGCCGCCCGCTGCTGGCCGTCGACCCGGCGGGCCCGGCCGCCTTCACGGTGACCGACGCCGACGGCGAGGCGCACGCCGAACGGCTGGTCGACGAGACCTCCGCCGTCCCGTTCGACCTGGAGAACGGCCCGCTGCTGCGTGCCCTGCTGATCCGGCTCGCCGACGACGACCACGTCCTCCTGCTGGTCGTCCACCACAGTGTGGGCGACGGCTGGTCCAGCGAGGTACTGCTCGGCGAGATCCTCCGCGGCTACGCCGCGTACGCGGCCGGCCGGCCCGACCCGCTGCCGGAACTCGCCGTCCAGTACGGTGATTTCGCCATCTGGCAGCGCGAGCGGCTGAGCGGCGGTCGGCTCGCCGCCGAGGTCGCGCACTGGGGCCGGGAGCTGGCCGGCGTCGAACCGCTGGAGCTCGCCTTCTCCCGCCCCCGGCCGCCGCGCCAGACGTTCGACGGCGCCGGCTACGGCTTCGCGGTCGACCGGGACCTGCTCGACCGGCTCACCGCGCTCGGCAAGCAGCACGACGCCACCGTCCACATGGTGCTGCTGGCCGCCTTCCAGGCCCTGCTCGCCCGGTACAGCGGGCAGCGGGAGTTCGCGGTCGGCTCGCCCGTCGCGGGCCGCACCGAGCCCGAACTCGAAGCCCTGGTCGGCATGTTCGTCAACGTGCTGGCCCTGCCCGCCCGCCTCGACGGCGACCCGGCCTTCACCGAGCTGCTCCGCCGCACCCGGGAGACGTGCCTGGAGGCCTACGCCCACCAGGAGTTGCCCTTCGCCCAGCTGGTCACCGAGCTCAAGGTGCCCCGCGACGTCACCCGGCCGCCGGTCTTCCAGGCCGTCCTCGCGGTGCAGAACTACGCCACCCAGCGCGACGGGATCGACGGACTGCCGGTGGAGGTCGAGCCGTTCGGGGTGCGGGCCAGCGGCACCCGGTTCGACCTGGAACTCTTCCTCCAGGAGTGGCCGCAGGGCCTGCTCGGTTCGTTCAACTACAACACCGACCTGTTCGCCGAGGGCGACATCGCCCGCCTCGCCGGACACCTCGGCCGGCTGCTCACCGCCGTCGCCGCCGATCCGGACACCCGGCTGTCCGCCCTCGGCGAGCTCCCGGAGGCCGAACGCGGCTTCGAGATCGACGAGTTCAACGACACCGCCGTGGACCGCCCGGCCACCACGCTGACCGCCCTGGTCGCCGAACAGGTCGCCCGCACCCCGGACGCGGTCGCCGTCGCCTTCGAGGGCAAGCCCGTCCTGACGTACCGTCAGCTCGACGCCGCCGCCGACCGGATCGCCGCCCGCCTCGCCGCCGAGGGGATCGGCCCCGGCAGCCTGGTCGCGGTCAGCGCCGAACGCTCGCCCGAGCTGGTCGCCGGCCTGCTCGGCGTGCTCCGCGCCGGCGCCGGCTACACCCCGCTCGAACCGGAGTACCCGGCCGAGCGGCTCGCCTTCCTGCTCGCGGACAGCGCCGCACCCGTCCTGCTCACCCAGCGCGGGCTCCCCGTCCCGGACGGCTGCACCGCGCGCGTCCTGCTGCTCGACGACCCGGCCGAGTGGCCCCGGGTGAGAACCCGGGCCGGCGGCCCCGCCGGTCCCGCCGGACCGGCCCCCGACGACACCGCGTACCTGATCTACACCTCCGGCTCCACCGGCCGCCCCAAGGGCGTCCCCAACACCCACCGGGCCATCGCCAATCGCATCCGGTGGATGCAGGACGCCTACCGGATCGGCCCCGGGGACGCCGTCCTGCAGAAGACCCCGGCCGGATTCGACGTCTCCGTCTGGGAGTTCTTCTGGCCGCTCACCACCGGCGCCAGGATCGTCCTCGCCAAGCCCGGCGGCCAGAAGGACAGCGGCTACCTGCGGGACCTGATCGTGCGGGCCGGCGTCACCGTCGCCCACTTCGTCCCCGCCATGCTCACCGTCTTCCTCGCCGAGGACGGCATCGAGGAGTGCACCGCACTGCGCCGCGTCGTGTGCAGCGGTGAGGCCCTCCCGCCCGACACCGCACGGGAGTTCACCGGCCGCCTGCCCGGCTGCGCGCTCGCCAACCTGTACGGCCCCACCGAGGCCGCCGTCGACGTCTCCGCCTGGGAGTGCGAAGGCCCGCTGGAGACCGTCCCGATCGGCCTGCCGATCGACAACACCCGCCTCTACGTCCTGGACGAGGCACTCCGGCCGGTGCCGCCCGGCGCCCCGGGCGAACTGCACATCGGCGGCCCCGCCGTCGCCCTCGGCTACCACCGGCGACCCGGCCTCACCGCCGCCCGGTTCGTCCCCGACCCCTACGGCCCGCCCGGTGCCCGGCTGTACCGCACCGGAGACCTCGCCCGCCGCCGGCCGGACGGAGCCCTCGAACACCTCGGCCGGATCGACCAGCAGGTCAAGATCCGGGGCCTGCGGATCGAACCCGGTGAGACCGAGGCCGCCCTGCGCGCCCGGCCCGGCATCGCCGACGCCGCCGTGGTCGTGCGCGAGGACCGGCCCGGCGACAAGCGGCTCGTCGGCTACCTCGTCCCCGAGCCCGGCGCCGACGAACCCGACCCCGCCGCCCTGCGCGCCGCACTCAAGCGGACCCTCCCCGACCACCAGGTGCCCACCGCCTTCGCCGTCCTCCCGGCGCTGCCGCTGACCCCCAACGGCAAGCTCGACCGCCGGGCCCTGCCCGCGCCGCGCCTGCGCCGCGACGCCGGCGCCACCGCGCCCCGGACACCCGCCGAGCGGGTGCTCGCCGAGATCTGGGCCGAGGTGCTCGGCCTGCCCGAGGTCGGCACCGACGAGGACTTCTTCGACCTCGGCGGCCACTCGCTGCTCGCCACCCAGGTGGTCGCCAAGGCCCGCCGGCGGCTCCCCGAGGCCGGGGCCCGCCCGGTCAGCGTGATGGACCTCTTCACCTGCCGCACCGTCCGCGACCTCGCCGCGCTCGCCGCCCTCGACGAGCAGGACCGCGGCCCGCGCCGCCTGCTGCACCGGCTCACCCGGCCCGTCCCCGCCGACCGCCGCCGGCTGACCCTGGTCTGCGTCCCGTACGGCGGCGGCAGCGCCGTCGTCTACCAGCCCGTCGCCGACCTGCTGCCCGCCGACACCGAACTGTGGGCGGTGGCCATCCCCGGCCACGACATCGGTGTCACCGAGGAACACCTGCCCTTCGACGAACTGGCCGAGCAGCTGGCCGCGGAGGTCCGCGAACGGGTCGACGGGCCCGTCGTGGTCTACGGGCACTGCGGCGTCGGCACCGCGCTGGCCGTCGCGACCGCCCGTCTGCTGGAGGCTTCCGGGCGGGAGCTGGAAGCGGTCTACGCCGGCGCCCAGTTCCCGTTCGCCAAGCCGCGCAGCCGCGTGCTCACCGCGCTCAGCGGACTCGCCTCGCTGGAGCCGCTGCTCGGCGACCGGGTCTACGTCAACTGGCTCACCGGCATGGGCGTCGACACCTCCGAGCTCGACCAGGACCAGATCCGGTTCATCGTCGGCAACATGCGCCGGGACTCCAAGGCCGCCGAGGCGTACTTCACCCGCGCCATCGCGGAGGTGGCCGCGGGCGCGCCCCGGCTGCGGGCGCCGCTGGTCTCGCTGGTCGGCGACCACGACCCGGCCGCGGACTTCTACCAGGAGCGCTACCGCGAGTGGCTGCTGCTCGCCGAGCGCTCCGCCGTGGCCGTGCTCGACCAGGGCGGTCACTTCTTCGTCAAGTACCGGGCCGCCGAGGTCGCGGAGGCGGTCACCACCGTGCACCGCGCGGTGCTGGCGGGGGAGACCGGTGAGCTGCCCGCCCGGGCGCCGGAGAACTCCTGGTGGTTCCACGGCGAGACCGGCCCGCTCACGCCGGTCGCCCCCGACGCCGCGGTCGACCCGGACACGCCGCTCGCCCCCGAGGCCGCGCCGGCCCCGGCGGAGCCCGACGGCCCGCAGCCCGGCCTCGGCCGCTTCCTCGCCGTCGCCACCGGCCAGCTGGCCTCCATCACCGGCTCCGCGCTCACCGAGTTCGCCCTGCCGATCTGGATCCTGCTGGAGACCGGCTCGATGGCGCGGTACGCGCTCTACGCCGTCGTCGCCATGCTCCCCGGCATCCTGGTCGGCCCGCTGGCCGGCGCCCTGGTCGACCGCCTCGACCGGCGGAAGGTGATGCTCGCGGGGGACGTCGCGGCCGGGGCCACCCAGGCCGCGATGCTCGCCCTGCTGCTCGCCGGGCAGCTGCACTCGTGGGAGGTGTACGTCCTGCTCGGCGTGCTCTCCGTCGCACTCACCTTCCAACGCCTCGCCTACGCCTCCGCGGTGCCGCAGATCGTCCCCAAGCAGTACCTCGGCCATGCCAACGGGATCGTCCAGCTCGCCTTCGGAACGGCGCAGTTCGTCGTGCCGCTGGTGGCCGTGGCGCTGATGGCGGCGATCGGCCTGCGCGGCATCCTGATCATCGACGTGGCCAGCTACGTCCTGGCGATCGGCATCCTGCTCGCGGTGCGGTTCCCCCGCACGCTGCCCTGGACCCGGCGCGAGTCCCTCACCGCGGAGATCAAGCAGGGCTTCGGCTGGTCCTGGCGCAACCGGGGCTTCCGGGCCATGCTGCTCTGGTTCGCCGGGCTGAACGTCTTCCTCTCCCCGCTGTTCCTGCTCATCACGCCCATGGTGCTCGCCTTCGACGACCTGGACGGCGCCGCCCGGGTGGCGGTGGCCGGCGGCGCGGGCGCGCTGCTCGGCGGCGTCACCATGGGCTTCTGGGGCGGACCGCGCCGGCACCGGCTGCGCGGGATGCTGGGCCTGGCCGCCCTGCTCGCCCTGGCCGGGGCCGTCACCGGCCTGAACGCCGGCCTCTGGGTGATCGCCGCGGGGGCGTTCGGGATGTCCTTCGCGCTCTCCCTGGTCAACGGCGTCTACTCGACGATCGTCCAGGTCAAGGTCCCGCAGCGGTTCCACGGCCGCGTCTTCGCGCTCAACACCCTGGTCGCGTGGTCGACCCTGCCGCTCGGCCACGGCGTCATCGCCCCGCTGGGTTCGGCCGTGTTCGGCCCGCTGATGGAGCCGGGCGGCGGGCTCGCCCCGGTCTTCGGCCCGCTGATCGGCACCGGCCCCGGGCGCGGCATCGCCCTGATGTACGTGCTGTTCGGCCTCGCCATGCTCGTCCTGGTCGCCGTCGGACTGCGGCTGCCCGCGCTCGCCCGCTTCGACCGGGACGTGCCCGACGCCGAACCGGACGACCTGGTCGGGCTGCGTGAGCGGGCCCGCCTCGCGGCCGACCGCCGGGCCGCGACGGAAGCCGCGGACCGGGCGAAGGCGGGCGCCGCATGAACCGCGCCCCCGCCACCCTGCCCGAGCTGCTCGCCCACCGGGCCGCCGCCCACCCCGGGCGGACCGCGATCGTCAACGGCCCCGACCGGCTCGACTTCGGCGCCTGGCAGGCCCGTTCGGGAGCGCTCGCCGGCGCGCTGCGCGCCGCCGGACTCCGCTCCGGCGACCGGGTCGGCCTGCGCCACGGCACCGCCGACTGGGCGGCCTACGCCGTCGCCCACCTGGCCGTGCTCCGGGCCGGCGGCGTCGCCGTCCCGCTCTCCGACCGGCTCGCCCCGGCCGTCACCGCGCACGCCCTCGCCGACTCCGGGGCCCGGTTCCTCGTGCACGCGGCGGCGGACGCCCCCGCCGCCGCGGACGGGGTGACGGCCCTCACCGAGGCGGACGCCGCCGGCCACCCCGCCGATCCCGGCCTCCCGCCCGCCGATCCGGCGGCCCCCGCCCAGATCCTCTACACCTCCGGCACCACCGGCACGCCCAAGGGCGTCACCGCCACCCACGCCAACCTGGCGTACGGCTGCACCCTGGACGAGCGCCGCCGCCCGCTGCGGCACTCCACGGCGTTCCTGCACTCCTTCCCCGTCGGCACCAACGCGGGCCAGACCATGCTGGTCAACGCGCTCAACGCGCACGCCGCCTGCATCGCCGCCCCCCAGTTCACCCCGCTGCGGTTCCTCCGGCTGATCGCCGAACACGACGTCGGCAGCGTCTTCCTCGTCCCCGCGACGGCGATCGAACTGCTCGGCTCGGCCGCCCTCGCCAAGGCAGGGGCGGACGCCCCCGGTGCGCTGGACGGCGTCAAGCTGGTCGGCTCCACCGCCGCGGCCCTCCCGCAAGCGGTCGCGCTGGCCCTCGGCCGGGCCTTCCCGCACGCCCAGATCGCCAACTACTACACCTCCACCGAGGCCGCGCCCGCCCAGGTCACCCTGCTCTTCGACCCGGAGCACCCGGAGTCGCCGGGGCAGCCGGCGTCGCTCGCCGACCTGCGGATCACCGACGCCGACGGCCGGCCGCTGCCGCCCGGCGAAGCGGGCGAGCTCTGGCTCCGTTCGCCGACCGCCCCGCGCGGCTACCTCGGCGAGCGGGACACGACGGTGTTCCAGGGCCGCTGGGTCCGGATGGGCGACCTCGGCCGGATCGACGCCGACGGCTTCCTCCACCTGCTCGACCGGGAGAAGGACGTGATCAAGTCCGGCGCCCACAAGGTGTCCACCCTCCAGGTCGAGAACGCCCTGCACCGCCACCCGCTGGTCGCCGACGCGGCCGCGTTCGGCATCCCGCACCCGGTGCTGGGCAGCGTGGTCGCCGCCGTCGTCGTGCTCGCCCCCGGCGCCGGGCCCGAGCACGCGGCACCGACCCCCGCCGAGCTGCGCGCCTTCCTGCTCGACCGGCTCGCCGCGCACGAGCTTCCGGCCACCGTCCTGTTCCGCGACGCACTGCCCCGCAACGAGGGCGGGAAGGTCCTCAAACGCGAACTGCGCCGGCTCCTGACGACCCACGAGTCCCCCGAGGCACCCCGATGAGCACCCCCCTCAGCCCCGCCCAGCACGGCATCTGGCTCACCGAGCAGACCCTCGACGCCGGCGCCGCCTACCACCTCGCCGTCACCGTCGGGTTCGACGGCCCGCTCGACGTCCCGGCGCTGGCCGGCGCCTGCGCCGCCGTCGCCCGCCGGCACCCCGCGCTCGGCAGCCGCATCGCCCCCGACGGCACCGCCGTCCTGGCCGGTCCCGCGCCCGAGCTGCGGGTGGCCGACTGCGGCGAGGACGAGCTCGGCAAGCTGCTCGCCGACGAGACGGCCGCCCGCTTCGACCTGGTCGCCGGGCCGCTCGCCCGGTTCGGCCTGTACCGGACCGGGCCGGGCCGGCACGTCCTGCTGGTGACCGTCCACCACCTCGCCTTCGACGGCGAGTCCAAGGACCGGCTGGTCGCCGACCTCGCCGCCGCCTACCGCGGTGACCTCCGGGAATCGGCGCCCCCCGCCCCCGCCCCCGCCGCGGCCGAACCGGCGCCGCAGGACGTCGCGGACGCCACCGCGTACTGGGCCGACCGCTGGCGCGAGCCCGGTGTGCCGGTCCTGCCCGGGCTGCGGCAGCCGGCGGACGGCGGAACCGCCCCCGGGCCCGGCGCCGCCGTCCCCTTCCGACTGACCGGTGCCCGGTACACCGCGCTGGCCGGCACGGCCGACCGGCTGGGCGTCACCCGCTTCGAGCTGCTCACCGCCGCCTGGCACGCCCTGCTGCTGCGCTACGGCAACCGGGCGCCCGCCACCGCCCTCGAACTCTCCGTCCGACGCCCCGGCGAGGAGACCGCCGTCGGCCTGGCGGTCAACGAACTGCCGCTGTTCACCGAGCCGTCGGCCGGGCAGCCGTTCGCCGCCTTCGCCCGGGCCGTGCGCGGGGAACTGCGCACGCTGTACCGGCACCGCACCGTGCCGCTCGGCCGGGCCGTCCGCGGCCTCACCCCGCGCACCGCGCTCACCCCGCTCTCCCTCAGCTACCGCCGCCGGCCCGCCGGCACCGCGGGCCCCGGCTTCGCCGCCGCGGGCACCACGGCCGGGGACCTCGCCGCGACGGTCCGCTGGACCGGCTTCGCGGGCACCGCCCGCAACCTCCTCCACCTCCAGTTCGTCGACTCCGAGGGCGAGTTGACCGGAAGCCTGCAGTACCGGACGGAGGCCCTCGCACCGGGTGTCGCCGAACGGATCGCGGGCCACCTCACCACCCTGCTGGACGGCGTGGTCGCCGACCCCGCCACCCCCGTCGGCGACCTGCCGCTGCTGGGCCCCGACGAACGGGCCGCCCGGCCGGCCGCACCGGCGCCCCGTCCCGAGCTCGCCGAGGACACCGTCCCCGCCCTGTTCGCCGCCCGCGCGGCGGCCACCCCGGACGCCGTCGCCCTGGTCGCCGACGGCGTCGCGCACTCCTACCGCGAACTCGCCGCCCTGGTCGCGCACGCCGCCGCCGCGCTCACCCGGCACGGCGCCGGCCCCGGCACGCTGGTCGGCATCGCGCTGCCGCGCGGCCGGGACCAGCTGGTCGCCGTCCTCGCCGCGCTGGCCGCCGGCGCCGCCTACCTGCCGCTCGACCCCGAGTACCCGGCCGAGCGGCTCGCCTTCCTGCGCGCCGACGCCGGGCTCGCCCTCCGGGTCACCGGCGAACCCTCCGGGCCGGGCGACCTCGCGCCCGGCGACCTGGCCCCCGCACCGGCGGGCGCCCCCGGACGGGGTGAGGGGCCCGCGCTGCCCGCGGGCCCCTCACCCGCCCACCCCGCCTACGTCCTCTACACCTCCGGCTCCACCGGCACCCCCAAGGGCGTCGAGGTGCCGCACGGCGCGCTCGCCAACCTGCTCGCCGCCCTGCGCGACCGGCTCGGCAGCCGCCCGGAGGACCGCTGGCTCGGGCTCACCTCGCTCTCCTTCGACATCTCCACCGTCGAGCTGCTGCTCCCGCTGACCACCGGCGGCCGGGTCGTCCTCGCCCCCGAGGGTGCCCACCGGGACGGGCCCGCGCTGCTCCGGCTGATCGGGCGCGAGCGGATCAGCCACGTCCAGGCCACCCCCAGCGGCTGGCGGGTCCTGCTCGACGCCGGCCTCCGGGGCACGGCGCCCGGTCTGACCGCGCTCACCGGCGGCGAGGCGCTGCCCGCCCCGCTCGCGGCCGAACTGGCCGCCGCCACCGCCCGGCTGGTCAACGTCTACGGCCCCACCGAGACCACCGTCTGGTCCACCCTCGCCGAACCCGTCGAGACCGACGGCCGGGTCAGCATCGGCGAGCCGCTCGCCAACACCCGCGCCCACGTCCTGGACGAACGCCTGCACCCCGTCCCCTCCGGGCTGGCGGGCGAGCTGTACCTCGGCGGTGCGGGCGTCGCCCACGGCTACCGGGGCCGCCCCGGCCTCACCGCCACCCGCTTCCTCCCCGACCCGTACGGGCCGCCCGGCGCCCGGCTCTACCGCACCGGCGACCTCGTCCGGCTGCACCCCGGCGGCGCCCTGGAGTACGTCGGCCGCGCCGACACGCAGGTCAAGCTGCGCGGCCACCGGATCGAACTCGGCGAGATCGAGGCCAGGCTGGCCGAACACCCGGCCGTGGCCCGGGCCGCCGCCACCCTGTACGGCCCCGACGGTGACCGCAGGCTCGCCGCCTACGTCGTCCCCGCCGGTCCCGCCGGTCCTCCGCCCGGGCCGGACGAGCTGCGCGCCCACCTCGCCGCCACGCTGCCCGCCGCCGTCCTGCCGAGCGCCTACGTCGTGCTCGCCGCGTTCCCGCTCACCCCGAACGGCAAGCTGGACCGCGCGGCCCTGCCCGAACCGGTCACCGTCCGGCCGGAGCCGGCCGCCCCGGCCACCGCCCCGACCACCGGGCCGGACGAGCCCGACGACACCACCGCCGCCGTGCTCGCCATCTGGCGCGAGGTGCTGCGGCTGGACGACCTCGGGCCGGACGAGGACTTCTTCGACCTCGGCGGCCACTCGCTGCTGATGACGTCCATCGCCGCCCGGATCCGCCGACAGCTCGGCGTCACCGTCCCGCTGGACGTCTTCTTCGACACCCCGACCGTGCGCGGCGTCGTCGCCGCCGTCGCCGACCTTCGCAAGGAGTAGCCCGTGAGCACCGCAACCGCGTACCAGGTGGTCGTCAACGACGAGGAGCAGCACGCCCTCTGGCCGTCCGGCGCCCCGCTGCCCGCCGGCTGGCGTGCCGAGGGGTTCGTCGGGACGGAGGAGGAGTGCGCCGCCCACGTCGACCGGGTCTGGCCGGACATCCGCCCGCTCAGCCTGCGCCGCCGCCTCGCCGAGCAGGCGGCCGCCACCGGCGGGGCCGCCCGGTGAACGCCGCCGCGCCCGCCCCCGCCGACGCCCTGCGTCGCCGCCTCGCCGCGTTGCTCTCCGACGCCACCGACGGGCAGCTCGGACAGGACGAACTCCTCGCCTCCGACGCCTCGTTGACAGCCCTCGGGGTCTCCTCGCTGGCACTGCTGCGCCTCGCCGACGGCCTGGAGGAGGAGTACGAGGTGCTGATCGACCTCGGTGACCCGGCGCTCCACGCGGAGGGCCTGGACGGCCTGGCCGAACGCCTCCGCCGACTCGGGGTGGAGCCCACCGGATGAGCGGACCCGCCGAAGCCGGGCCGGCCGTGGACGTGGGCGGGCCGGCCGTGACCGACCCGCCCCCGGCCGGGCCGGGCGACCTCACCGTCGCCTTCACCGGCACCCGCACCGGCCTCGCGCCGCTCACCTGGGGCCAGCGCGCCATCTGGCACGCCATCGGCCGCACCGTGCCCAACGACCACTACTTCAACCTGGGCCGGGTGCTCCCGCTCGCCGACCGGGGAGCCCCCGTCGACGTGCCGCGGTTCGCGGAGGCCGTCGCCGCGCTGCTCACCCGGCACGAGGCGCTCCGCACCCGACTCGTCCTGGACGAGGACGGCGAACCGCGCCAGCACCTCCTCGCCGGCGGCGAGATCGGCGTGACCGTCCACGACGAGCCCGATCCGGCCCGAGCCGGGCAGGCCGCCGAGGACCTGCTCGCCGTGCTCGCCGGGCGGCGGTTCGACTACACGCAGGAGTGGCCGGTCCGGATCGGCGCGGTCCGCAGCGGCGGCCGGATCACCCACGCCGTGCTGGCCCTCTGCCACCTGGCCTCCGACGGCCACGGCGCCGAGGTGCTGCTGCGGGACCTGCGGTTGCTGGTCCGGCGCGGCTCCGCGGGCCGGCCCTGCGCCGACACCCCGTTCGACCTCGCGCACGAGCAGCACGGACCGGCCGGCCGGCGCCGGGGCGCCGCCGCGCTGGCCCGCTGGGAGGCGGACCTGCGCCGGGTACCGCCGACCATGTTCGCCGAGCCGGTCGCCGAGCCGCGCACGCCCCGGTTCTGGACCGGCCGGCTGGTCTCCGCGGCCCTTCCGCCGGCGGTCGACGCGCTGGCCGCCGCCCACCTGGTCAGCGGCTCCACGGTGCTGCTCGCCGCATCGGCGGTCCTGGTCGCCGCCGACCAGGGGCACCCGGCCGCGGCCGTCCTGCCCATCGCCGGGAACCGGGCCGCCCGGGACCACCGCGACCTCGTCGGCACGCTCTCCCAGGACGCCCTGGTCGTCCTGGACCTGCCGGCGGACCCGGACGGCCGGATCGTCTTCACCGACCTGCTCCCGGCCGCCTGGCGGGCCGCGCTGGCCGGCTACCGGGCCGCCGCCTACGACCCGGTGGAGTGGGACGCCCTGCTCGCCGGGATCGCCCGCGAGCGCGGCACCGAGGTCCACCCCTACTGCTGCTTCAACGACATGCGACTGGTCGAACGGCCGCTCCGCGAGGGGGCGTTGCCGGCCGGGGAGGAGCTGGCCGCGCTCCGCCGGCGGACCGTCCTCGACTTCCCGGCCACCCAGGAGCGGGTCGCCTGCCGCTACTGCCTCCACCTGACCGGGGACGACACGGCCCTCACCGTCACCCTGACCGCCGACACCGCCTACCTGCCCCCGGACGCCGTCCACGCCCATCTGCGGGCGATCGAGGAGGTCGTCGTCGCCTCCGCCGCCGGCCGGCCGCCCCGGCTCGCCGACCTGCCCGGGCTGCTCGCCGGGTACCGGGACGCGGACTCGTGACGGCGGGCCCGGTCCCGAGGCCGCTCGCCCGCGCGGAGGGCACCTCGTGCGTGCAGGGCGGGCGGCTCCGCTTCCACCTCGCCCCCGGCGACGACGACGGGGGCGGGGGCGACGGAGGCGAGGGCGGCCGGAGCGGCCGGCCGCTGCGCGGGCGGGTCGTCGTCACCGACGCGGTGACCGGCGAGGTCCGGCTCAAGACGGCCGTCACCGGGCGGCTCTTCGACCTCACCGTGCCCGTCGGCTGGCCGAGTTCGCTCTACCGGGCGAGCTTCCACGACGAGCGCCCGGAGCAGCCCGCTCCCGAGCGGGACGCCGAGCACGAGGTCTGGTTCGTGGTGCGCGCCGCCCGGCCCGGCGCCGTCTCCGGCACCCTGGTCTCGATCCCGTTCGCCACCTGGCGCGCCTACCACCGGGCCGGACAGCCCGGCCGGGGCCTCTACTACGCCGAACAGCCGGACCGCGCCGCCCGGGTCCCGCTCGACGCGCCCGGCGGCGGTCCGCCGCCCGAGCGCTGGGAGGAGCCGCTGCTCCACTGGCTGCCCCGGGCCGGATACCCGGTCGAGTACTGCTCCGGACTCGACCTGCACGACCGGCCCGGTGGCGCCGATTTCCTCTCCTCCTACCGGCTGTTGGTCGTCAACGGGCACGACGAGTACTGGTCCGCCGAAATGCGGGACACCGTCGAGGAGTTCGCCCGCCGGGGCGGCAACCTGGCCTTCTTCGCGGCCAATACGGCGTGGTGGCAGATCCGCCTGGAGGACGGCGGCCGCACCCTGGTCTGCCACCGGGACGCCGCCGCCGACCCGGTCACCGCCACCGACCCGCGCCGTGCCACCGTCGAGTGGTCCAGCTCCCCGGTCGACCGTCCGGAGAACACCATGACCGGCGTCAGCTTCCGCCACGGCGCCGGCGCCTGGGGCGACGGGATGGCGGTCATCGGCCGCGAGTCGTACACCGTCCGCTTCGCCGACCACTGGGTCTTCGACGGCACCGGCCTGGCCGACGGCGACACCTTCGCGCGCGGCGCCCTCGGCTACGAGACCGACGCCGCCGAACTCGACTGGTCCGCCGGTGTCCCGCGGGCCACCGGCCGCGACGGCACCCCCCGCTCCTTCGCCGTCCTCGCCACCGCCGACCTGCGGCACTGGCGTGCCCACGGGCAGGGTGGCTGGGCCACCATGGGCGTCCACCGGCTCGGCGCGGGGACCGTCTTCAACGCCGCCACCATCAACTGGGGTCGGGCCCTGGGCGATCCGGTGGTCGACCGGATCACCCGCAACGTCCTCGACCGCCTCGGCGGCGCCGCCGCACCGCGCTGGCACACCGTCGGTCCGGCGGAGGGGCTGCGCGCCCTCGCCGTGTGCGAGGGACTGCTCTTCGCCGTCGCCGGGGACGGCACCACCCTGCTCCACCGTGAGCCCGGCGACCAGAACCTCCCCTGGACGCCCTGCCCGCCCGTGTCCGGGCCCGCCGCCGGGGCTCGGACCGGCAGCGCCCCCGGGCCCGCCGCCGCACCGGTCGCCCCGATCCGCTGCCTCACCGCCCCGCGCGAGGCCGCAGGACCGGTCCCGCTCGCCCTGCTGGCCGTCACCGAGGACGACCGGCTGCTCACCCGCGACCCCGTCCCCGGCCCGGCCCCCTGGGCCGCCGCCGGTCACGTCCCGCGCGGGACGGCGGCGCTCGCGGTCTGCGACGGCACGCTGTTCGCCGTCACCCCGCACGACGACACCCTGCACCACCGGTCCGCCCTCGCCCCCGAGGAGCCCTGGCGTCCGCTCGGTCCCGCCGCCGGGGCCACGGCCCTCGCGGTGCTGAACGGCCGCCTGCACGCGCTCACCCCGGCCGGCCTCGCCACCCGCCCCCCGACAGCCGGGCCGGGTGTCCCGTTCGTCCCGGCGGAGGGCTCGTTCCCGCCGGCCGTCGCCCTCGCCGCCCACGCCGGCCGCCTCCTCGCCGTGTCGGCGGACGGGCGTCTGCTCAGCCGTCCGGCGGGGTGAGCGCGGGGGTGCGGTCCGGCAGGGCCGGGCGTGCGGTGAATCCGGCTGTACGCGGCCCTGCCGGACCGCTATCTTCGCGTTCCGAGAGGTGCTGCTCGCCGACCCACCGGTTTCCGACCACTGATGGAGTGCTGTGACCGACTACGAGACGGCCCGGCTGGTCAGCTTGATCGTCGGATCCGCCAACGTCCTCGTCCCGCTGGCCGGAGCCGTCGTGGCCGGCACCTTCCTGCGCCGCAGGGGGCGGAACGCCCGCCTGGCGATGATCGGCTGCCTCGTCATGGCGGTGAGCCCGATCGTCGTCTCGGTCGTGCTGGCCTTCGCGACGGACAGCCTCTACGACGAACTCGGGCTCGCCATGGCGATCAACGCGCCCGTCCTGCTCTCCCTCCCGTTCCACCTGGCCGGACTCGGCCTGATCGTCGCCGGAGCCCTGGCCGCGCCCGCCCCCGCCCTCGCCCCGCAGGCGGTGTACCTCGCAGGGCCGCTCCCGGCCGTCGACCGGCCGCCCACCGACGCGGCCCCGAGCGTCTGACCCGTCGGACTCCTGTCCTGCCGGGCACGGAGCGGGCCCCGGCGATCCCGCCGGGGCCCGCTCCCGCCGGTCAGGACGGCGGCAGCCGGCGGGCGAAGGCGTCACCGAACGCGTTGGTGTCCCCGGGGACGAGCGTGCCGTCGGTGGACGCGAACAGCACGGTGGTGCCGAGCGCACCGACGACCGGTCCGGACGAGAGACCGGGGTTCTGGGCGCCGTCGGAGGAGACGCTGACGCGCTCGGTGCGCCCGGTCCACAGGTCGTGGCGGAAGACGTCCTCGCCGCCGTTGGTGTCGCCGGCGACCAGGTTGTCGGCGTAGGACGTGAAGTACACCCAGCGGTTGCCCGACGCGATCACCGCGCCGAAGGAGTCGTCCAGCGTGGTGGTGCCGGGGAGGCCGGGCGGGATCTGACGGACGGTGCCGGTGCGCAGGTCGCGGACGCGGATCTCGTAGTGCCGGTCGAAGCCGCTGTCGCCCGGCCGGTTGGGGACGAGCTGGGAGTAGGCGGCGAAACGCCCGTCGGGGCTGAGCGCGCCCGTGGAGGAGCCGCTGAGCTCGCCGTTCTCGTCGAGGCTGCCTCCGACGGTCTTCCCGGTGGCCAGGGTGTGGACGTAGAAGGGGTACAGACGGGGCTTGAGGATCTCGGTGCCCGCCCCGGAGGCCCGGCCGTCGGCCCGGGCCCGGCGGGGGGCCCGCTCGGGGGCGTGGGCGGGCCGGCCGGGTACGTGGTCGTCGGCACGGTCCGCGGCCACGACCGGGGCGTTCGCGCGGTCGGCGTCGGGATCGACCGGCCCGCCCTCGCCGGGCGGCAGCAGGTTGGTGGCCTTGGAGATGAAGCCGACGGTGCTGCCGTCGGCGCTGAGCACGGGCGCGGCGGAGGGGCGGTCCGCCGGGGAGCCGTCCGCGCCGACGGTGATCAGGCGGACGGCGCCGGTCCGCCGGTCGGCGACGTAGACGTTGGCGAGCGCCGGGGTGCCGCCGGGGACGAGGTCGGTCCTGCTGGAGGCGAAGGCCACGTACCGGCCGTCCGAACTGATCGTCGGCAGGTAGGAGTTCAGCCCGGGCTGCTCGCGGGCCGGGTCACCGGCGGACAGCCGCTCGGTGCGGCCGGCGAAACGGTCGCGGACGTAGACGTCCTCCGCGCCGTTGGTGTCGCCGGGCACGAGCGCGGCGGTGGAGGCGAAGACGACGTAGCGGCCGTCGCCGCTGATGGAGCCGTCCATGGCGGAGCCGTCGGCCTCGGTGCCGGCCGCGGTGAGGCTGACCCGCTCGGCGCGGCCGGTGACGAGGTCGCGGACGAACACGTCGGACTGTCCGTTGGTGTCGCCGGCGACGATGTTGGTGGCGGAGGAGCCGAAGACGGCGTAGCGCCCGTTGGCACTGAGGCTGTCGGGCCAGGAGTCGCCGTCGGGCTGGACGCCGGCCGGGCCGGTGCTGAGCCGGACGGTGTCGGCCGTCCACGGCGCCGCGGCCCGTGCGGGCGCGGCGGTGGCGGTGCCGGCGAGGACGGCGGCGAGCAGGGCTGCGG
>NZ_JBEXNT010000045.1:0-59435 GCF_040611255.1 Kitasatospora sp. NPDC002965
GGCCGGACGATGTCCGGCCCGGGCCTCTTCACGTCCGGGCTTCCTCACGTCCGCCGCCCGTGCGCCACGGCTCCGGCCGCGCTGTCCGCGCGGAGGAGGTGGCGCCGGATCACGTGGGGAACTCGCCGTACCAGAAGCGTTCGAGGATGTACTTGGGGAGGTACCCGGACTCGACGCCGACGGGGAACTTGCCGTCGTAGGCGAGGCAGGCCATGGCGAACGGGCCGAGGGGGAGGGCACCGTCGACGTCGGTGGCACGGTCCTCGTCCAGGGTCCAGTAGGCCTTGTGGAGGTTGAGGGCCTCGGCGAGGGCGGGGCCGAACTCCTCCTTGCGCCCGCGCACGAAGTGGTAGAAGAGGTTGAGCGGGGGATACATGATCCCCTGCAGCGCGTCGACCGGGGTGTTCGGCGAGGCCTCGGGGGTCGCGGTCGCGAACGCCGCCGTGAGCTTCTCGACCAGTTCGGGCCGGCGGAGCCAGTAGGTCTGCTGGACGTCGACCCAGTGGAAGACGAACTCGTCGTAGGCGCCCTCGGCCGCGCGCAGCCGCTCCAGCGGGATCTCGGCGAGCCGGGTCATCCGCTGCCGGTCACGGCAGATGACGGCCAGCCAGAACGCGCTGAACCAGTTCCCGGCGTTGGCGAACTTCCGCAGGCCGATCGCCTGGACGGTCCGCTGCTTGTCCTCGATGAAGCACTCGACCGTCCCCTCGTCCGTCCCGGTCACGGCGAACAGGGCGTCGCCCAGCTGCATCGCGACGACCGCGGCCTGCCAGGTCTCCAGCCGGCTGCCTTCCGGGTCGGCGGCGATGTGGGACTGGAACGCGAGGACGGCGGTGCTGAAGGCGAAGTCGATCGATTCGGCGGACCGTTCGAGCCGGTCGACCCGACCGGAGACCGCCTGGCTCTGCCGGTCGGCGAACGCCTCCGCATCGGGGCGGGGCACCAGATGGCGTTCGACGGTCACGGTCACGGAAGAGTCCCCTTGCTGATGTCGAACCTCTGGTACAGAAGGCCATTGTAGCTACCGGTGTTGTAGTCGCCCTTGACGACGACATAGTCGAGCTTGCCGGGGGTGTCGAGCGCCTTTTCGATTTTCTCGACGAGGTCCGTTTCGCCGCGCTTGGTCATTTCCCGCAGGATGTCGAGGAAGTATTCCCGGCTTCCCTGGGAAACGGCCTGGCCCTTGACGCCGGGCATGCCGGAGGGCGAGGGGAGGTCGCGCTTGCCGAGCTCCGTCTTGGGGCCGCTCTTGGCCTCGATGACCAGGACGCGGCCGTCCTCGTGCACCCACACCTGGTCGAACTGGTCGCTGCCGCTCTTCGGGCCGAGGAGGGTCTCGCTCTCGAACCCCTTGTAGTGCTCGGCGACGAAGTGGTACTTGGCGGCGCCTTCGCCGAAGGCCTCGGCGGCGGTCCCCATCTCGGTGTGGGACGCCCGGTAGACGCCCTGGGCGTCCGGATGACCGGTGCGGTTCATCCAGTCCGTGACGAGGTTGTCCCACTTGATGGCGTTCTGCTGCTTCAGCGCGAGGTCGTCGAGGATCTTGAGCCGGACGGGATCCGTGACCTTGTCCGCGCCCAGCGGGACCTCGTCGATGTCGAGGTAGTGCGGGTCCGGCGCCTCGGGGGAGTCCTTGGCGCGGATCCACGGACCGTCCTCCGACAGCTTGGTGAGCTGCGGCGGGGGGAATCCGCTCTCGTCGATCGGCTTTCCGCTCAGGCGGCGGCCGAGGATGTTGTAGTGGTCCTCGAAGTAGCCGGGCTCCTCGTTGGCCCGGTAGACCTGGATCTCCTCGATCTGGCCCTTGTCGAGCCGGCCGCGCTCCCCGTACGGGTTCGGGCCGTCGAGCATGGTCGCGGGACGGGGCACGGGCTGGCGCGGGGTCGCGGCGTTGTCGCCGGCGCCGGCCGCGTTGTCGGCCGTGCCGGCCGGGCCGGTGCCCGGGGTGTTGTTGCCGTGGGTGCCGCCGCCGCCCGGACCGTCGTTGCCGTGCGAGCCGCCGCCGCCCGGACCGTCGTTGCCGTGCGAGCCGCCGCCGCCCGGGGTGTTGTTGCCGTGGGACCCGCCGCCGCCCGGACCGTCGTTGCCGTGGGACCCGCCCGTGGTCGGGCCGTCCCCGCCGTGGGTGCCGTGGGTGCCGTGGGTGCCGGGGGTGACCGGGCTGTCGCCGCTTCCGCCGCGCGGGGCGTTGAGGTCGTTGCTGGGGCCGTGGCCCGCGTGGCCGCCGGGGAGGTTGTCGCCGGCGTTGACGCGTCCCGTGGGGAAGTTGTCCGCCGGGTTGACCCGCCCCGTGGGGAAGTTGTCGGGGTTGACGCGTCCGGTGGGGACGTGGTCGGCGACGTTGACGGGGCCGGACACGTCGGAGGTGAGGCGGATGCCGTCGTTTCCGCCGCGGGCGCCGGCGCCGACCAGTTCGCGGGTGTCGACCTTGACGGGGGTCTCCGTCTTGAGGGGCGCGTGGTCCTTGGCGGGCCTGTCGACGATGTCGGGCTTGGCCTCGTCGACGTGTTGGGTGATGTTGCCGCCGGCGTCGTAGATGTTGCCCTTGGGGTCCATGAACCGCGGTGGGCCGTCGACGGGGAGTTTGACGGTGCCGGTGGGCAGGGTGGTGGTGTTCTTGGGGAATTTGACGGTGTCGTCGCCGACCTTGAACGCGCCGTCGGGGACGGCGACGTTCTTGGGGATGCGGATGGTGCCGTCGGGGAGTTTGAGGGCGCCTTCGGGGAGGGCGACGGCCTTGTCGATGTTGATGGTGGGGACTTCGAACTTCCCGAGGCCCTTGAGGCTGGTCATCACGTCGCCGATTTTGGTGAAACCGGCGCCGGCGCCCTTGAAGAGGTAGGTCATCGGGTCGATGACCCTGCCGGCCTTGCCCGCGAGGGAGATGGCCTTGGCGGCGGCGCCCGCCTTGCCTGCGCCGGAGGCGGCGCCGCCCGCGCCGCCGGTGAAGACGGTGGTGAGGACGTTGAAGGTGACGGCTCCGGCGGCACGGGAGGGGTTGGAGCCCCACTGGTCCCAGGCGAGGAGGGCCTTGCCGGTCTCCTTCATGGCGGTGCGGGAGTCGCGGAGCCAGGAGGGGAGCTTGTCGTCGGGGACGGCGAGGAAGAGCGGTCCGACGCCGGGGATCGCGGTGATGGCGAGGCCGGTGGCGAGTTTGGCGAGGCCGGTCCAGGCCTGGCCGGCGGCGTCCCAGCCCTGGAAGCCGACGAGGGTGCCGAGGCCGACGAGGGTGCCCCAGACGCCGTCGACGATGACGCCCTTGCCGAACTCCCAGGCGTGTTCCCAGACCTGCCACCAGGGGATGGACTCCTCGACGGCCTCGCCCCAGGGGAGGGTCTTGGACTGCTTCAACGCCTCGGCGTCGTAGCCGTACATGTCCTTGCCGTTGGAGCCGTCGTTGACCTTGAGCGGGGAGCCGCCGACGAGCGCGACGATCTTGGCGTGGGCGGCGCGTTCGACGGCCTGGAACTGGGTCCAGACCTCGGCGATCTCGTTGCGGCGGTCGTTGTTCTCGTCGACGAGGTCGCCGTCCTCGCGCCACTTGTCGTCGCTGTTGGCCTTGTTGCGGAAGGTCTCGGCCTCGTGCTTGAGGTCCTGCAGCTTCTTGACGATGGGGGCGGCGTCGCGGCTGTAGGTGCCGAGTGCGCCGGCGATGGTGCACAGGTCGGTGCTGAGTTTGAGGCCGAGGTCCTGGACGGGTTTGGTGGTCGCGAAGAGTTGCTCGGCCTCGGGCGCCTGGTAGAAGGCGCGCAGGCCGCCGAAGCTGGTGTGGACGTTGCCGGTGGCGGTGGAGATGGCGGGGCCACTGGTGGAGATGGCCTTGACGTTGGCGTCGAGGAGCGCGAGGTTCCCGGTGAACACCGGGACCTCGGACGGGTTGACCGGCTTGTTGTCGGTCACTTCTTGCCCCCCGGCTGGTCGCGCAGGGCTTCCAGGTTGATGGCCCGCGCCGCGTCCTGGGCCTGCTTCGCCGCCGTCAGGTCACCTTCGAGGTACTCGTTGGTGGCCTTCACCGCGCCGCGCAGGCACGCCTCGATCCGCTCCGACATCGACTTCAGCTCGGCCTTCCGGCCCTCCAAGTACTGGCTCAGCGCGGCCGCGACCGGGCCCATCGCCTTCTGCGACAACGGGGGCGCGCCGACCGGCACCGGCCCCTGCAGGCGGGTCTCCGACTGCGAACCGGGCACGGCGGTGCCCGCGTTCTGGGCCGCCTGGGACAGGTTCGTCATCAGGGTGTTCAGAGCTGTCTCCAGATCACCCGCATGCCCGCCGACAGTCTTCAACTGCCCCTGTACGCCCTGTGGCTTGATGTCCCAAGCAACCATCAACAACCCCCGTTGTCAGACCGTCCGGCAAAACCCGTTCGGCCGTGTTCAGCCGATGTTGGCGACGGCGGCCTTCGCCCGTGCCAGCGTCTGCTGGGCCGTGCCGTCGTTCTGCTCCAGCGTCGTCTTCAGCAGCTGGACGATGTTCCGCACCTCCTGCGAGGCGTTCTTCCAGCGCAGTTCCTTGGCGTGGTAGTCGTCCGCCACACCGTCGGCGGTGAAGTCCGCGATGGCGGCCTTCACCTGCGCGTCACGCGCCGCGATCACCTGTTCCAGCTGGCCGATGACCAGCTGGAGGTTGCGCTGCGCCTCGGTCGAGGCGCCCGAGTCGTACGAACGGCGGTCCGTTCCACCGGCCATCACACATCACTCCCCGTTGTGGTTCCAAGGTTCTGACGAAGGCTCCGGGGCCGTTCGTCAGCGGCTGCCCGAGAAGCGGGCCGCGTCGAAGTTCGCCGACGCCATCTGCTGCTTCGCGTTCTGGCCCTGCTCCTGGTCGCCGGAGCCGAAGGCCTGTTCCATGCCCGACTGGCCGCCCAGGATGGCCGACAGCGAGGAGTTCAGCGCCTGGGTGATCTCGTCCGACCGCGACTTGAACGAGTCGAAGGCGACCTTGCCCTGGCCGTTGAACTTGCCCTCCAGCGGCTGGGCGGCCTGCACCAGCTGCTTGATCAGCGTGCCCAGGTCCGCACTCGACGTCCGGGACCCGGACATCAGCTTGGTCAGCGCCTGCGTCCCCATGTCGAACTTCATACCGCTCCCCCGTCCGCTCGACCGAATGAATGTCTATCCAACTTGCTACCAACGTTCTATCAACTCCCCCCGACAACGCAAGCTGTCGGGGGGGACCGTGACGAACATATGACAAGGTGAAGGTGACTTCACGCGCCCTTCAAATGCCGCACCAGCCGCTCGAAGTCGGCCCACCCGGAGAGGTCGGACGGGTCCCCGGGCAGCGGGTAGTAGTAGGCGGGCCGGGTCTTCGGACCGAGCGCCACCGGCTGCTGCGACAGCGGCGTGCGCCGGGCACGGTCGTCCGGCAGCGCCCGGACCTCCTCCGCGCCGAGGACGAAGGCCAGCGGCACGCCCGGGCCCTCGAAGCGGGGCGGCACCGCCAGGTCGCGGCGGGCCCTGCGCAGCTGGAGGAGCATCGACTGGAGCCGGTGCCGGGTGACCAGCGTCTCCGCGACCCCCGGCAGCGCGTCCAACGGCGGCTCCTCGTCGGCCCCGTAGCCGAACGCGAGGGTCACGTCCTCCTCGACCCCCGCCTTGGTCCGGGTGACCTTCAGCGTGGCCAGACCCGGCCGCTCCGGGCTGCCGACCACCACGAACCAGGTCGGCTCGGGCGCCCGCGAGTGCGCGAGGTCGGTCAGCCGCCTGAGGGACCAGGGCAGGTTGGCGGGTTCGGCGGTGCCCCAGCCGGCCGGGGGCTCCCCGGTGAGCTCGCGCCAGACCGTCTCCAGGGCGCCGCCGAGGACCAGCCGGTCGTCCGCCGGGTGGACCGTCCGGAACGTGACCGCCAACTGCCGTTCGGCGCAGGCCCGGACCTCCTGGTACGCGGCCGCCACCGGGGTGCGCGGATCGTCGGCGGTGGCGTCCGCCGGCACCACGGTGGCGAACATGCCCTCCTGCCAGCGCAGCACCGCGCCCGTGTGCCCGTCGTAGTAGCCGTCGCGATCGTCCTGGACGACCCAGCGCGACGGCCAGCCCGGCAGGTTCGCGAGGACGGCGGGGGAGAGCGTCGTCCCGGCGGGGGTGACGATCTGCAGGCCCCGGCTGCTGGCGGCGGCGGCCCGGAAGGCGTCGGAGAGCCAGGCGGTCATGGCGACCACCGGGCGGTCCATGATGACCACGGCGACCTTGTCGGTCAGTACGTCGACGGCGGGCTGGGCGGCGGCGGGCGCCGGCGCCGCGGTCAGGCCCGCCGTCTCCACCACGGCCGTCGACCGCGCGGCCTGCGGCGGCCACGCGCTGCCCCCGGACAGGGAGGCCAGCCGGGCCGCGAAGGCGCCCGCGAGCCGCTCCGCGTCCGGGACGCCGGTGGTGGCCCGGGCCTCCGTCCACCAGAACGGGACCCGCGGCGGGTTCGCGCCGAGCAGTCGCTCGGCCTCGCCCCGGACCTGCACCAGCAGCGGCGCCTCGACGGAGAGCAGCGGCCGGCCCTGCTCGTCGCAGAGCTGGATGACCGCGTCCTCGCCCGCCGTGTTCACCAGCTTGTCGGGCCCGCCGGCGAGCAGGCCGGCGAGCACGCTCCAGGGGTCGGGCATCCGCGGGGTGAGGGTGATGACGTCCTTGGTCATGGGGTCGTGAGGTCCTTCGGGGTGGCGGTCGTACGGGTGGCAGGCGCGCGAGCGGTCGGGCGGGCACGCGTTCGGCTGTGCGGGGCGTCCGGGGTGTCCAGGACGCGGGGAACGCGCGGAAGGGACGGGCGGTGCGGTCAGTCGGCCGTGTAGACGGTCTGGATCAGGCGGTTCTCCTGCCCCCGGCGGACCAGGACCCCGCGCCCCGCGGGCTGCTGGGAGGCGTAGACCCCGGGGAACAGCTGGCCCTCGCCGCGGTCGCCCGCCATCACCACCGCGGTCGCCCCCGACTCGCGCAGGGCCTGCACCAGCGGCTCGTACATGCCGCGCGAGGCGCCCGCCACCCGGCGGGTCAGCACGAAGTGCAGACCGATGTCCGCGGCCGAGGGGAGGTAGGGCAGGAACGGTTCGAGCGGGCTCTGGCCGGCGGTGGTGAGCACGTCGTAGTCGTCGACGAGCACCACGATCCGCGGGCCGCCGCCCCAGCTGCCGGCTTCCAGCGCGTCCAGCGGCGCGTTCTCGTCGGGCAGCCGGCGTTCCAGCTCGGTGGAGACGCCGGCCGCCAGGCCCGCGCACATCCGGGCGTTGTACGCGTAGCCGCCGCTGTACTCCTCCGGGATCACGCCGCGCAGGCTGCGCCGCGGGTCCATCACGGCGAAGACCAGTTCGTCCGCGCCGTGCCGCTCGATCAGGCCGGCGGCGAGGGTCTTCAGCAGGTTGGTCTTGCCGCACTCGCTGTCGCCCATCACCAACAGGTGCTGGTCGTGCCGGAAGAGGTCCAGCAGGACGGGTTCCAGCGCCGCCTGGTCCAGGCCGAGCGGGACCCGCTTCGGCTCGGCGACCGGCCCCGGGAGCAGGTGCGGCTCCAGGACGTGCGGCAGGACCCGGACGGGTTGGGCGACCTCGCCGCTCCAGGTGGCGCGCACGGTGCGGGCCGTCTGCTCCAGGACGGTGCCCAGCTCCGCGGTGTCGGCGAGCCCGTCGGTCCGGGGCAGGGCGACCTGGGCGAAGAGCCGGCCGTCGGTCAGGACGCGGCCGGGCTCGTCGGCGGCGAGGGTCGCGGCGAGCTTGCGCTCGATGCTGGTCTCGGTGGGGTCGTTGAGCCGCAGCTCCACGCGGGTGCCGAAGTTCGACTGGGTGGCGATGCGGACGTCGTTCCAGCGGAGCATGCCGGCCACCACGTGGATGCCGTAGCCGCCACCGCGCTTGAGGATGTCGACGACGGCGTCGTCGAGGTCCTCGAAGTCGTCGCGCAGCGCGCCGAAGCCGTCGATGACGAGGACGATCTCGGCGGACGCCAGCCGGGGCAGCCGGCCCGCCGCGTGCAGGGTGCGCAGCTGCTCGACGGAGTCGATGTTGTGGTCGCGGAAGACGTTCTCGCGGGTGGTGAGCATGGTCCGCACCTCCTCGACCGTGCGGGCCGCCCGTTCGCGGTCGGCGCGGCCGGCGATGCCGCCGACGTGCGGCAGCCCCGACAGGGCCTGGAGGCCGCCGCCGACCAGGTCGAGGCCGTAGACGCCGACCTCCTGCGGGGTGTGGGTCAGCGCGAGCGAGAGGACGAGGGTGCGCAGCAGCGTGGTCTTGCCGGACTGCGGGCCGCCGATGACGGCGGCGTGGCCGCCCGCGACCGTGAGGTCCAGGAACCACTCGCCCTGCCACTGCTTCGCCGGGTCGTCGAGGAGCCCGAGCGGCACCTGGAGCCGTCCGCGCCGCCGGGCGAGCTGCAGCCCGCGCGGACCGACGTCCAGCGGGCCCGCGATCGCGTCGAGCGGGACGGCGCCGGGCAGCGGCGGCAGCCAGATCTGGCGGGCGGGGTCGGCGGCGTGCTCCAGCTGTCCGACGATGACGCCGAGTTCGGTCGGGCCGGTCTCGCGGCGCCGGGTGGCCGGCTCCCGCTGCTCCTGGCCCTCGGGCCGGGACATGCTGTTGAACGCCGGGTACTCCAGGGCGAGCGGTCCGCTCTGTTCCTGTTCGCTGCGCTGGACGGGGCCCCGGTAGCCGCCGGAGACGTAGCTGGCCTTGAAGCGCTCGTAGTGGCTGGTGTCGACCTTGAGGTAGCCGAAGCCGGGCAGTGGCGGGAGGTGGAAGGCGTCGGTGGTGTCCAGGACGGTGCGGGACTCGTCGGCGGAGAAGGTCCGCAGGCCCAGCCGGTAGGACAGGTAGGTGTCCAGGCCCTTCAGGTTGCCGCCCTCGATGCGCTGGCTGGACAGCAGCAGGTGCACGCCGATGGAGCGGCCGATCCGGCCGATCGACAGGAAGAGGTCGATGAAGTCGGGCTTGGCGGTGAGGAGTTCGCCGAACTCGTCGATGACGACGAACAGGTGCGGCAGTGGGTCCAGATCGGGCCGTCGTTCGGCGCGCAGGGCGGCGTAGGCGCCGATGTCGGCGACGTTGCCCGCGTCCTTGAGGACCTGCTGGCGGCGCTTGACCTCGCCCGCGAGCGAGGCGTGCACGCGCTCGACCAGGCCCGCCTGGTTCTCCAGGTTGGTGATGACGCCGGCGACGTGCGGCAGTTCCGCGAAGGGGGCGAAGGTCGCCCCGCCCTTGTAGTCGACCAGGACCAGTGCGAGGTCCTCCGGCGGGTGCGTGGCGACGAGGGCGAGCACCAGGGTGCGCAGCAGTTCGGACTTGCCGGAGCCGGTGGCGCCGACGCAGAGGCCGTGCGGCCCCATGCCCAGTTCGGAGGACTCCTTCAGGTCGAGCAGCACGGGCTCGCGGGAGTCGCTGATGCCGATGGGGACGCGGAGGAAGGCGCGTTCGCCGCGGGGCGCCCAGAGCCGGCCGAGGTCGAGGCGGGCGACGTCGTCGATGCCGAGCAGGTCGGCGAAGTCGACCGGGCCGGACAGCGGGGCGTCGACGAGCGACTCGGCGGACAGCCGCAGCGGGGCGAGCATCCGGGCCAGGCCCTCGGCGAAGGGGACGCCGACCTCGTCCACGGTGCCGTGGGCGCTGATCGGCTGCTCCTCGCGCAGGTCCTCGATGACCACCCGGTCGCCGTCGACGGTGATCCGCAGACCGATCTGTCCGGGTTCCTGGATCCGCTGTTCGAGCAGGTGCAGCACGGTGACGCCCATCTCCCGCAGCCCGACGGCCTCGTCGGGGAGCGGCAGGTCGACGGCGTCGTCGCCGTGCCCGTCGGCGATCACGAGCAGTCGGGAGGTCATGGAGAGGGCGTCCTGGCCGGACAGGCCCCGGCGCACCTCGGCCGCGTAGGAGGCGCGGCGGCGCAGTTCGGGGCCGAGCTGCTGGGCGAGCTGGGCCACGGAGGGGGCGATGCGGCGGGCGGCGACGGGACCGTCGAGCTGCTCGGTGTCGAGCAGGTGCGGCATCCACTTGGCCCACTCCCAGTCGGTGAGCCGGTCGCCGGGCACGGCGAGCGCGACGGTCACGTCGTCGGGTGCGTGCAGGGCGGCGGTCTGGACGAGCAGGGCGCGGGCGACGCGCAGGCAGTCCTCGCGGGGGCCGACGACGCTGATGTCGCCGACGCGGTCGAGCGGGACGGTGAGCGGGAGTTCGGTGCCGGTGCGGAAGCGGGTGGTGAGCGCCGAGGCCTCGTTGAGCATGAAGCGGTCCGGCGGGGTGAGGACGGACGAGCTCTGCTGACCGATCCGCAGGTCCCGGACGGGCATCTCGCCGGTGCCGACGCGGACCCGCAGGAAGTCGCCGTCGACGCGGCGGCGCTCCCACAGCCGGGCCGGGTCGCGGACGATGTCGTACAGGGCGGGCGGCGGCGGGTTGAGGACGCCGGCGTGCTCGCCCCGGTCGCGCTCCTCGCCGGCGAGTTCCTCGCGGAGGTCCTCCAGGTAGGAGAGGTACGCCTCGCGCTGGGTGCGGCGGGTGCGCTGGGCCTTGCCGCGCTGGGAGAAGACCAGGCCGAGGGAGCCGATGACGGTGACGACCAGGACCAGCGCGCCGAGGGCGGCGAACTGGCTGTTGCGGACGACCGTCATCATCACGACCGAGGACATCACGCCGGCCACCGGCAGCAGCGACATCGCGATGTTGCCGGCCTTCCCCTCGGGGAGGTTGGGCGGTGCCTCGATGGTGCGGGCCTCGGGGGCGGCCGGGGGCCTGACGGTCCTGGCCGGGCGGTGGATCAGTCGGGTGCTCATCGTCAGTGGCGCTTCTGGGAGAGCTCGAAGACGTCCGCGGCGAGCCGGGTGGCGGTCGTCCGGGTGGCCCGGGTGAGCAGGTCGGTGCGGATGGTGCCGCCGGCCGCGAGGTGGCGGTCGTACCGCAGGAGGTGGACGCTCGTGCCGGTGGAGCGGAGGGTGCGCACCGCGGCGTCGAGGTCGACGCCGGAGTGCGGGGTCTGCTCGGTGACGACGACGACCGTGCCGGCGATCACGTGCGGCGGCAGGCCGCGCATCCACTGGAGGACCTCGTGGGTGCTGGCGACGCCGTCGAGGGTGGCGGGGGTGGTCAGCACGCGGGCCTGGGAGGCGGAGAGCGCGACGCGGGCGACCTCGGCGGGCAGGGTCTGGCAGTCGACGACGGTGATGCCGAAGTAGCGGCGCAGGGCGACCATGACGCGCTGGTAGCCGCGGGCGTCCAGCATCGTGCCGATCTGGCCCTGGCTTCCCGGCAGCAGCCAGGAGTTGTTGCGGAGCTGGACGAGGTAGCCGGTGACGTCGAGCAGCGACATCTGCGGCTTGACGATGTCGGCGACGTCGCTGGTGGTCCACCGCACGGTCTCGGCGCCGAGCTTGACGGGCAGCGAGCCGAGCGCCGGATCGGCCTCGACGAAGAGGACCGGGTCCTTGCGGTAGTGCGCGTAGGTGGTGCCGAGCAGCGCCGCGACGGTGGACTTGCCGGCGCCGCCGCGGATGGAGGTGACGGCGATCTGGCGGCCGGTCGTGACCGGCTGCTGGAGGATCTCGGCGGTGCGGGTGGCCTCGGCGACCTCGCGGGCGGCGGACTTGGAGACGTTCTTCCAGACGGCGCGGGCGACGCGGGTCGCGAGGGCCTCGCCGCTGCGGGGCTTGCGGGCGACGGCGGCGAGGTTCCGGTCGACGGTGGGCCGGGAGTCGGGGGACCGGGGCGCGACGGCCTGCCGGCCGGGGGCGGCGCCCTGCGGCTGTCCGGCGGGGGCCTGCTCGTACCCCTGCCCGTACGCCTGTCCGTATCCCTGCTCGTATCCCGGTGCCGACCCCTGTTCGGGAGCGGTGAGGGCCTGGGCGAAGCTCTGCGCGGCGGTGGCCTGGGCCTGGTCCAGGGCCTGCAGCTGGGCCTGCGCCTGGGCCCGGGCCTGCGCCTGGTCCGGCGTCGGGCCGGGCACCGGGGCCCTCAGATCGCGCAGGACGTCGCCCTGCCAGTTCTCTCCGTTCGGCATGCCTGCAACCGCCCCTTCCACTCCACGTACCGCCCCGCCCGGAGCTCCTGTGCGTTGACTCGGAAACCGACTTCGACGTCGGTTCAGAACTTGTCGAGCAGTTGCCCGTACACCCCGAACACCCCGACGGCCAGCGGGAACAGCCCCACCATCCCGACGGACTCGACGAGGTCGGCCAGCCGCCGCAGCCGGACCTGGGTGTGCTCGGGCGGCTGGACCGCCAGGACGAGCAGCGGCAGCAGCGCGGCGGCGCACAGGACGGCCAGCGCCCCGGCACCCCCGCCGTGCCGCATCCACAGCAGCGCCAGGCGCACCACGAGGACCCCCGAGGCGGTGAACAGCGCCACGACCTCGGCGACCAGGGGGAAGGCCCGGGCCCGGGAGAGCAGCACCACGGCGACCAGTGACGGCAGCGCCACGGTCCAGACGTCCGGCTCGGCGGTCAGGGTGAGCAGCCAGCCCGCGCCGGCGGCCGAGACCGCGGTCGCGATGGTCGCGAGCGCCAGCCCGCGGTGGGTGGCGGCCAGGGCGTTGCCCACCTCGTGGCGGCTGACGGACGCTCCGCCGGAGCGGCGGTCGTCGAGCGCGGTGAGCCCCGATCCCATCAGCGCGAGGCGTGGCAGCAGTCCGAGCAGCACCACGGAGAACACCGCCATCACGGCGCCGATCCGGGCCGGGTCGGCCCCGGTGGCGGCGACGGCCTCCCACACGGCGGTGATCGCGGCGACGGAGACGGCGCCGATCAGACCGCCGCGGCCGAGCGGGGAGAGGACGCCGAGGAGTGCGACCGTCACGGTCAGCGCGCCCGCGACGGCGGCCAGCCGTACGCTCGCGGACCAGTCGAAGGCGTCGGCGGCGCTCCACGCGCCGAGGACGCCGAGTCCGCCCGAGGCGAGCAGGAGCGCGGTGGCCAGGCCCCGGTTGCCCTTCCCGATCCGGGCGACGAGTGCCCCGACGACCGCCAGCGCGGCGGCGAGGCCGAGCAGGACGCCGGCCAGCGCGTCGAGCGCGAACTCGCGCCGGGCGAGCAGGGCGGCGGTCACCGCGAAGGCGACGGTCGCCACGCCGGCGCTGCCCCGTCGGGCGGCCGGGCGCCAGCGCCAGGCCTGGAGGTTGAGGTCGTCGGCCACCAGGTCGATGACGTCGTGCACGACCGGGGCGGGCGGCGCGGAGTGGGTCCGCACGAGGCGCAGGACGGCGCCGTCGGCGACCCCCGCCGATTCCAGGGTGCTGTCGTGCGGCAGCGCGGAGCCGTCCGGCGTCATCAGCTGACGCGCCATGGGCCGGGACGCGGTCCGGTCGTCGAGCAGCTGCAGGATGTCCGGGAGCAGCACCCCGATCGGGGTGTCGGCGGGCAGGACCACGTCGGCCTGGCGTCGCTCCCCGATCAGGGTCACCCTGCTCTGCCGTGCCGGGGAAGTCGTTGCTGTGCTCACCACTTGTGGGAACCTATCATCGCGCCCTTTTCGACCTCTCGGACCAGTGCTTCCACGTCGCTGCCATGTCCGGGGTGCTACGGCCCGGTCGGGCCGGACGACGGCGAGGGGCTCGCCGTCGGCGCCGGACCCGGCGATCCGGTCGGCCCGCCGTACGGCTGCACCTGGCGTTGCTGCTGCTTCTGCTGCTCCGCCTTCTGCTTCGCGAGCGTGGCCTGGAGGAACGACCAGCCGACGCAGCCCGCGCAGAGGACGGCCGCGATGGCGATCCCCGCGAACACCTTCCCGAGCCGTTCGTCCGCCGCCCGGCGCACCCGCTCCGCGCCGAAGAGCAGCGAGTCCCGCATCCTGCGGCGGCGTACCGCCACCGACTCCAGGAGCTGACTGTCGTAGTCCCGTGCCATTCGCCGCCTGCCGTCTCCCCCGTGTGCTGCCTGTGCAACATAAAGCATGCACCCGTCACTGGACACCCCCGGCGGCGTGCGGGGCGGGGCCTGTGACGAGGCCAGGTTGTTCGTATGGGCGATTTGTACGCTCCGGGTGAATCTCCCGGGGAGCCGGCGGACCGGTGGGGCGGAACGGGCGCCCGGGGGTGGTGCCGGGGAGCCCGTCCGTTATTGCGACCGTCGTATGTGCAACCCGGAGGCGGTCTCGACCGTCTTCTCTGTGTGCAGTGCGTCCGGTCGCAGGGGGGCGCGGCGTCCGGCAGTGAAAGGTGCACGCATGTCAGGTCAGTGGGGCGAGAGCCCGGCTCGTGGCGACGACGCGCCCGGTGCGCTGACGGACGGCGGCGCGGCCGGCGGTGCGGTGCCGCCGCCGCGGACCGGTGGACGGGCCGAGGCCCGGCGGGCCGCGCAGGGCAGGGGCGGGCCGGGCAACGGCGGGCCCGCCAAGGCCGGGCCGCACAGGGGCGGCACCGCGGCACCGGGCACGTCTCCGGCGGGCACGTCCCCGGCGGGTGCGTCCCCGGCGGGCGGACGCGCGGCGGCCCGGGCGAGCCGGAAGCCGAAGCGGAACGTCAAGAAGATCGCCGCCTGGTCGGCCGCCGGCGCGCTGGTGCTGATCGCCGGGACCGGTGGCGCGATCTACTGGAAGCTCAACGGCAACATCAAGTCCTTCGGCAAGGACGGCGTCGCCGCCGAGCGCCCGCCGGAGGCGGCGGCGGACGCCAACGGCAACAAGCCGGTCAACATCCTGCTGATCGGCTCGGACAGCCGCGGCAAGGGCAACGCGGACCTCGGCGGCGGCGAGGACGGCGGCGCCCGCTCGGACACCACGATCCTGCTGCACGTCTACGCCGACCACAAACACGCGGTCGGGATCTCGTTCCCGCGCGACACCCTGGTCACCCTGCCCAAGTGCAAGCAGGCGAACGGGCAGTGGACGAAGGAGCACGTCGGGAAGTTCAACGAGGCCTTCTCGACCGGAGGGTCGGAGACGGGGAACCCGGCCTGCACCCAGAACGCGGTGGAGAAGATCACCGGCATCTTCGTCAACCACACCATCGTGGTGGACTTCCAGGGCTTCGCCGCGATGACCAAGGCGGTGGACGGCGTCGACATATGCCTGCCGGAGGACATCTACGAGAAGGACCTCAACCAGAAGCTGCCCAAGAAGGGCGACGTGGTCCTGAAGAGGGGTCCGCAGAAGGTGCAGGGCCAGCAGGCGCTCGACTACGTGCGACTGCGTCACGGCATCGGCGACGGCTCCGACATCGGCCGGATGAAACGCCAGCAGGCCTTCCTCAGCTCGCTCGCCTCGAAGATCAAGAAACAGGGACTCACCCCCACCAACCTGTTGCCGCTCGCCGACGCGGCCACCAAGTCGCTGACGGTCGACGAGGGCCTCGGCTCGGTCGACAAACTGATGTCCTTCGGTCTCTCGCTGAAGGACATCGACATGCACGACCTCAAGTTCGTCACCGCACCGTGGCGCATCCGCACCGACGAGGCCCTCGAACTCGTGAAGGCCGACGCGGACAAGCTCTGGGCGACCATCAAGGCCGACCGCACCATCGACGGCCAGAACGCCACCGGCGAGCAGCCCGCGGAGGCCACGACCCCGGCGGTGGCGCCCGCCGCGCCGACCACCCCCGCCGCCGCCACCACGGCTGCGGACACCGCCAACCAGAGCATCAAGGTGGGCGTCTACAACGGCACCGTCTCCCGCGGGATGGACGGCAAGGCGGCCGAGCTGCTGAAGACGGCCAAGTTCGCCGCCACCAGGATGGGCGCGGCGATGAACACCAAGTACGCGACCACGATGATCGAGTACGGCACGGGGCAGCGGGCGAACGCGGAGAAGGTCGCCGAGCTGTTCCCGGGGGCCTCCGTCGCGGCCGGGAAGACGGCCGGGATCACGGTGATCGTCGGCAAGGACTTCGCGGCGGCCAACGGCGGGACGGCGGACGCCACCGCCACCGCCCCCGGTGCCTCGGCCGCGCCGGCCACCCCGGCCGAGCCGGCTCCGCTGCCCACCAGCGTCATCAACGACACCCGCTCGGCGGACGACAACCTCTGCGAGGGCACGACCTACGGTTCCGGCGGCTGACCGGCCGACCGGCGTGCGTTGGCACGGACCGGCGCGCGTTGCCCCGGGCCGGCGCGCGTTGCCCCGAGTCGGTGCGCGTTTCCCCCGGCCGGCGCGCGGCCGACCCGCCCGCGCCGCCGCGGCCCGAAGGGTCCGCCACGAGGAGTGACCGCCCCGGCCGCCCCGCCGAGCGGTCGCCCGCCGGGGCGCCGTCCGGTGGCGGGATCGCGGGCGCGAGGCGATCGTGGGCGGTGTACGGCCGTTCGGTCGCGCGGCCGGTCGGCCGCGGCGTCCCGGACCGGCCGCGGCGGAGGACCATCGCTTGGGAGGCCCAGGAATGCCCGTAGTCACCGCACCGTACAAGCCCGGCACCCCGTGTTGGGTGGACCTGATGGCGAGCGACCAGCAGGCCGCACTCGACTTCTACCGTGACCTGTTCGGCTGGCAGGGCGAGGTCGGGCCGCCCGAGTTCGGCGGCTACTCCGTGTGCTCGCTGAACGGCAGGCCGGTCGCCGGGATCATGGGCAGGTCGGCCCCCGAGGGCCAGCCGCTGCCGCCGGTCGGCTGGACCACCTACCTGGCCTCGGACGACGTGGAGGCGACCGGCCGGGCGATCACCGAGGCGGGCGGCACCATCGTGTACCCGACGATGGAGGTCGGCGACACCGGCCGGATGCTGGTCGCCGGCGACCCGACCGGCGCGGTCTTCGGGGTCTGGCAGAAGCTGGAGTTCATCGGCGCGGGCGTCGTCAACGAGCCCGGCGCACTGGTCTGGAACGAGCTCAACACCACCGACACCGAGGCGTCGGGCCGGTTCTACCAGCAGGCGCTCGGCCTGCGCCCGGGCACCATCCAGGGCATGGCGGGGTTCTACTCCCTCAACGTCGGCGACCACACCGTGGGCGGGATGCAGCCGGTCGCCGGGTACCTGCCGCCGGGCACGCCCCCGCACTGGATGACGTACTTCTCCGTCGACGACACCGACTCCACGGTGGACGCCCTGGTCAAGGCGGGCGGCGCGGTGATCCAGCCGCCGTTCGACATGCAGGCCGGGCGGATGGCGGTGGTCCAGGACCCGCAGGGCGCCGTCTTCGCCGTGACCGCCACCCCCGACTCGCCCTGACCGACCCCGGCGCGGCCCCCGGCCGCCCGTTCCCGCGACGCGCCGCCGGGAATGGGCGGCTAGGTTCGCGTTCGCGGGTAAGACTGCACCCATGCTGGGGCTACCGGACGACATCCGCGCTTTCCTTTTCGACCTCGACGGGGTGCTCACCCAGACCGCCACGGTGCACGCCGCGGCCTGGAAGGACACCTTCGACGCCCTCCTGCGCGCCGAAGCGGCCCGCACCGGCGGGCCGTTCGTTCCCTTCGACGCCGTCGCCGACTACGACGCCCACGTGGACGGCCGTCCGAGACTCGACGGCACCCGCGCGTTCCTGCACAGCCGGGGCATCGACCTGCCCGAGGGCACCGACGCCGACCCGCCCGGGGCCCGCACGGTGCACGGCGTCAGCCGCGCCAAGAACGACACCGTGCTGCGGATGATCCGCGAGCAGGGCGTCCGCCCGTACGACGGCTCGGTCGCGTACGTGCGCCGGCTGCGCGCCCTCGGCCTGCCCACCGCGGTCGTCTCGTCGAGCGCCAACTGCCGGGACGTGCTGCGCGCCGCCGGCATCGAGGCGTTCTTCGACGTCGTCGTGGACGGCGTCGTCGCCAAGCGGGAGGGACTGCCGGGCAAGCCCGCGCCGGACACCTACCTGGCCGCCGCCCGGTCGTTGGGCGTGGAGCCCGCGCACGCCGCCGTCTTCGAGGACGCGCTGGCCGGGGTCGCCTCCGGCCGGGCCGGCGGCTTCGGCGCGGTCGTCGGGGTGGACCGCGCCGGCCAGGCCGACGAACTGCGCCGCGACGGCGCCACCGTGGTGGTCCGGGACCTCGCCGAACTGATCCCCGAGGAGACGGCATGACCGGCCAGGAACAGCCCTTCGTCGTCGACCCGTGGCAGATCGCCGAGCAGGGCCTCGACCTGGCCGCCATGGCCCGCGCCGAGTCCGTCTTCGCCCTCTCCAACGGCCACATCGGCCTGCGGGCGAACCTGGACGAGGGCGAGCCGCACGGCCTGCCCGGCACCTACCTGAACGGCGTCTTCGAGCTGCGCCCGCTGCCGTACGGGGAGGGCGGCTACGGCTACCCGGAGTCCAGCCAGAGCGTCATCAACGTGACCAACGGCAAGATCATCCGCCTGCTGGTGGACGACGAGCCGTTCGACCTCAGGTACGGCGAACTGCTCAGCCACCGGCGGTGGCTGGACTTCCGGGAGGGGCTGCTGCGGCGCTCCGCCGAGTGGACCTCCCCGGCCGGGCGGACCATCAGGGTCGAGTCCACCCGGCTGGTCTCGCTCACCCAGCGGGCCATCGCCGCCGTCGAGTACACCGTCGAGGCGGTGGACGGCCCGGTGCGGATCGTGCTCCAGTCCGAGCTGGTCGCCAACGAGCAGCTGCCCGGCGGTGCCGACGGCGACCCGCGGGCCGCCGCCGTCCTGGAGGCTCCGCTGCTCGCCGAGGTGAGCCACGCGGGCGGCACGAAGGCCGTGCTGGTGCACCGCACCCGGTACAGCGGCATCCGGGTCGCGGCCGGGATGGACCACGTCATCGAGGGCCCGGACCGGCTGGACACGGTGGCCGAGTCCGAGGACGACCACTGCCGGATCAGCGTCACCACCGTGCTCCGGCCCGGGGAGCGGCTGCGACTGGTGAAGTTCATGTCCTACGGCTGGTCGGCGACCCGTTCGCAGCCGGCCGTCCGGGACCAGGTGGAGGCCGCGCTGACCGCCGCCCGGTACACCGGCTGGGACGGCCTGGTCGCCGAACAGGCCCGGTTCCTGGAGGAGTTCTGGGACACCAGCGACATCGAGATCGAGGGTGACGTCGAACTCCAGCAGGCCGTGCGGTTCGCCGTCTTCCACGTCCTCCAGGCCGGTGCCCGGAGCGAGGAACGGGCCATCCCCGCCAAGGGGCTGACCGGACCGGGCTACGACGGGCACAGCTTCTGGGACACCGAGACCTTCGTCCTCCCGGTCCTCACCTACTGCCTGCCCTCCGCCGTCAACCAGGCGCTGCGCTGGCGGCACACCACGCTGCCGCTGGCCCGCGAGCGGGCGGCGCAACTCGGCCTGGCCGGCGCGGTGTTCCCGTGGCGGACGATCCGCGGTGAGGAGTGCTCGGGCTACTGGCCGGCCGGCACCGCCGCCTTCCACATCGGCGCGGACATCGCGGCCGCCGTCGCCCGGTACGCCCGGGCCACCGGGGACGTCGAGTTCGAGCGCGAGTACGGGCTGGAACTGCTGGTCGAGACGGCCCGGATGTGGCGCTCGCTCGGCCACCACGACGCGGCCGGCAACTTCCGCATCGAGGGCGTCACCGGGCCGGACGAGTACAGCGCCGTCGCCGACAACAACGTCTTCACCAACCTGATGGCGCAGACCAACCTGCGCGCCGCCGCCGAGGCCGCCGCCCGGCACCCGCGCGAGGCCTCCGCGCTCGGCGTCGACACCGAGGAGACCGCCGCCTGGCGGGACGCCGCCGCCGCGATGTTCGTCCCGTACGACGAGAACCTCGGCGTCCACCCGCAGGCCGACGGCTTCACCGACCACCAGCTCTGGGACTTCGAGAACACCCCGGCCGAGAACTACCCGCTGCTGCTGCACTACCCGTACTTCGACCTGTACCGGAAGCAGGTGGTCAAGCAGGCCGACCTGGTGCTCGCCATGCAGGTCCGCGGCGACGCCTTCACCGACGAGCAGAAGGCCCGCAACTTCGCCTACTACGAGCGGCTGACCGTCCGCGACTCCTCGCTCTCCGCCTGCACCCAGGCGGTGATCGCCTCCGAGGTCGGCCAGCTCGACCTCGCGTACGACTACACCGCCGAAGCCGCCCTGATGGACCTGCACGACCTCGGCGGCAACACCCGGGACGGCCTGCACATGGCCTCGCTGGCCGGGGCGTGCGTCGCCCTGGTGGCGGGCTTCGGCGGTCTGCGCGACCACGGCGAGACGCTCTCCTTCCGGCCGCGGCTGCCCAGCGGGCTGATGCGGCTCAGCTTCTCCCTGCTGGTCCGCGGCCAGCTGCTGGGCGTCCGGATCGGCCACGACGAGACCACCTACACGCTGCGCCGCGGCGAGGTGATCCACCTGCGGCACGACGGCGAGGCCGTCCAGGTGAAGGCCGGTGAGCCGGTCTCGCTGCCGACCACCGCCCCGCCCGCCCAGGAGCGGTGCAGCCAGCCGCCCGGCCGGGAACCGGCCCGCCGCCAGCCGCAGGCGGGCGTGGCGGGCGGGCGGGTCGGCGCGGCGGCGGACCACCTCGCGGCGGAGTAGGAGGACGCGAAGGGCCCGCCCCGGCCCTCCGTTCACCCGTACGGGCCCGCTCCGGCTGCGGGGCGGGCCCGTAGGCCGGACGGTGGCGGTGTCGTGCGGCAACCGTCGGCCGGTGGAGGAGAGCCCCGTGGTGAGTGTGGCCGAGCAGATGGTGGAGGTGCTCCGGCAGGCCGGGGTGGAGCGGGTCTACGGGGTGGTCGGCGACAGCCTCAACCCGGTGGTGGACGCGATCCGCCGAGCCGAGGGCATCAGCTGGGTGCACGTGCGCAACGAGGAGGCCGGCGCCTTCGCGGCCGCCGCCGAGGCCGAGCTGAGCGGGCGCCTGGCGGTCTGCGCGGGCTCCTGCGGGCCCGGCAACACCCACCTCATCCAGGGCCTCTACGACGCCCAGCGCAGCGGCCTGCCGGTGCTCGCGCTGGCCTCGCACATCCCGTCCGCGCAGATCGGCACCGGCTTCTTCCAGGAGACCCACCCCGATCGCGTGTTCACCGACTGCAGCAGTTGGTGCGAGACGGTCTCCACGCCCGCGCAGCTGCCCCGGCTGCTGCGGATCGCGATCCAGCACGCGCTGGGCGCGCGCGGTGTCTCCGTCCTGGCCTTCCCCGGCGACGTGGCCGCGCTGCCCGCCGCCGGACCGACCGGCACCGGCAGCTTCCTGACCGAGCAGGCCGTCGCCGCCCCGCCCTGGTCCCAGGTGCAGGCCCTCGCCCAGGCGCTCAACGCCGCCCGCCGGGTGGCCCTCTTCTGCGGCGCGGGCGTACGCGGCGCGCACGCCGAGGTGATGGCGGTCGCGGACGCCCTGCACGCGCCGGTCGGACACTCCCTGCGCGGCAAGGAGTGGATCCAGTACGACAATCCGTACGACGTCGGTATGAGCGGTCTGCTCGGCTACGGTGCCTGCCACGAGGCGCTCCACTCGGCCGACCTCGTCGTCCTCCTCGGCACCGACTTCCCGTACGACTCCTTCCTGCCGCAGGCCCACACCGTCCAGGTGGACCACGACGCCACCCGGCTCGGCCGCCGCACCCCGCTGGAACTGGCCGTGCACGGCGACGTCCCGTCCACCCTGCGGGCCGTGCTGCCGCTGCTGGAGCAGAAGACCGACCGGGCGTTCCTGGACGCCATGCTGGACAAGCACTGCCGCGCCCTGGAGGGCGTGATCGGCGCCTACACCCGGGACATCGGGAAGCACCTGCCGATCCACCCCGAGTACGTGGCCTCGGTCCTGGACGAGGTGGCCGCCGACGACGCGGTGTTCACCGTCGACACCGGCATGAACAACGTCTGGGCCGCCCGCTACCTGCAGCCCAACGGGCGCCGCCGGGTGATCGGCTCCTTCCTTCACGGCTCGATGGCCAACGCGCTGCCGCACGCGATCGGCGCCCAACTGGCCTGTCCCGGGCGGCAGGTGGTGGCGATGGCCGGTGACGGCGGGATCGGGATGCTGCTGGGCGAGCTGCTCACGGTCGCCAAGCACCGGCTGCCGGTGAAGACGGTGGTGTTCAACAACGGCGCGCTCGGCATGATCAAGCTGGAGATGCTGGTCTCCGGCTACCCCGAGTCGGAGATCGACAACGGCGACGTCGACTACGCCGGCATCGCCCGGGCGATGGGCATCCCGGCCAAGCGGGTCACCGAACCGGCCCGGGTCCGCGAGGTGCTGGAGGAGGCGCTGGAGCGGCCCGGTCCGGCACTGGTGGACGTGGTGACCGACCCGAACGCGCTCTCCATCCCGCCGCACATCACCGCCGCCCAGCTGAAGGGCTTCGCGCTGGCGGCCGGCCGGACGGTGCTCTCGGGAGGGGTGGGGCGGATGATCGACCTGGCCCGGTCCAACCTGCGGAACATCCCCAGGCCGTAGGGCGCGCCGCGGCCCTCGGGGGAGCCGGGGGAGCCGGGGGAGGCCGGAGGTGCCGGGGCCGTCGCCGGGAGGGCCGGCCGCCCGGGCGCGGGCACGCGGAGCCGAATTGCCTCTGAGGCAAGTTTCTTGCCCCTGCGGCATGTGAGGTGTCCACTGGACACATGAGCACCAGCCCAGCCGGTCCGCCCGCCGACCCCGGCGACCAGTTCGACGACCACGACGTGGCCGGCCTCGCCGCGAGGCTGCGCGAGCACCGGCTCGGCAGCCGCCTCACGCTGGAGGTCGCCGCCGCCCGGGTCGGGCTCTCCCAAGCGTACTTGTCCCGACTGGAGACCGGGCGCCGGCAGCCCTCGCTGCCCGTCCTGCTCGGCCTCGCCCGCGCCTACGGCACCTCCGTCTCCGGCCTGCTCGGCGAGAGCCTCGTCGAACCGGACCCGGTGGTGCGCGGCGGCGCCATCGAACCCGGCCGGGCCGGCGGCTGGGGCTACCGGCGGGCCGGCGCCCCCGGCCGCGCGATGCAGGCGCTGCGCGTGCACGTCCCCCCGGGGGTCCAGGACACGGTGGTCCGCGTCCACCCCGGCGAGGAATGGCTCTACGTCCTCCAGGGCCGGCTCAGGCTGACCCTCGGCGACCGCGTCCACCTGCTGGCCGAGGGCGACTCCGCCCACTTCGACTCGCTCACCCCGCACTGCATCGCCGCCGACTCGGCGGCCGGGGTCGAGCTGCTCTTCATGCACACCCTGCTGCAGAGCCCCGGCGGCGAACTCTGCCTCGGCGGCGGCCCTGCCCCGCACCACTGACCCGACGTCGGAACATCGGAACACTCGGAGGAGATCTCCCATGGCTGATCCCGCCACCCCCGCCCCGGCCGCCGCGCCCGCCGCGCCCGCCCCGGCCTCGGCCCCGAAGACCATCGACGCGGGCAAGTGGGCCAACCGCCGCGTCGGCATCCGGCTGGTGATCTACACGGTCGCCACCCACGCCTTCGCCGGTTTCATCCTGCTCCTCTTCGAGCTCGGCAACCGGAACAAGTAGCACCGGCGCCGGTCACTCGGTGACCACCCGCCACCCCAGGTGGCGCCTGCCGCTCACCGCGGTGAGCCGGACCAGCAGGCGCAGCGCGGCGTCGAGGTCGGCGTACGACTCCGGCCCCAGGTAGGCCGGGCGCAGGCCGGCCGCGCCGATCAGCCGCTCGACCGCGGCCCGGTCCGCCTCGTCGGCGGAGAACAGCAGGTCGGCGGCGGCCCCGTCGGGGTCCGGCCGGCCGAACAGCTCCACCCCGGCGCTGTTGAACGCCCGGGTGTACCGGGCCCCCGGCGCGTGCCGGGCCACGGCCTCGGCGTTGTGCAGGACGCCGTCCGGCCGCCCGGCCCGGTTGGTGGCGTCGACGACCAGCAGGCCGTCCAGGGCCGCGCCGTGCTCGGCGAGCAGCCCGTCCACGGCCGTGCCGGTGACGGCCAGGACGACGGTGTCGGCGCCCGCCAGCGCGTCGCCGATCCCCACCGCCTCCACCGGCCCGTCCGGGGCGGCGGCCGGGTCCCGGGTGCCGAGGGCGACGTCGAGCCCGGCGGTGTGGAAGGCCAGGGCCAGGCCGCGGCCGACCTTGCCGGCTCCGACGACGGCGATGCGCATGGCGGTTCCCCCTCGGGACGTGGACGGCTGCCGGAGTGAACTCCCCTGGACGGCACGGGTATTCCTGATTCGGAGCCCCGTGCTGCCGTCCCTGTCCGTGCTGCCGCCCCCCGCTCGCGCTGCGGCACCGCCGCCTCGGTGCCGCTAGCCGCCCGCTTCGGCCAGCAGCGCGCAGAGCGCGTCCAGGGCGGCCGGGAAGGCGTGCTCGGGCGGGGTGCCGTAGCCGACCACCAGGGCGGGCGGGGCGTTCGGGGCGAGCGACGGGTCGAGGAGGTGCGGGCCGAGACCGGAGACGACCAGGCCCGCCGCCCGCGCACGGGCGACCAGTTCCGCCTCCGGGCCCGCGCCGGGCGGCAGTTGCAGGACGGCGTGCAGCCCGGCGGCGATCCCGGTGACCCGGACGTGCGGGGCCCGCTCGGCGAGCGCCGCGACCAGACGGTCCCGGCGGCGCCGGTAGTGCAGCCGGGAGCGGCGGACGTGCCGGTCGTACCGGCCGGAGGTGATCAGCTCGGCGAGGGTCAGCTGGTCGATCACCGGGGACATGGTGTCCGCCAGCCGCTTGAACCGGGCGACCGGTTCGACCAGCGCGTCGGGCAGCGCCAGCCAGGCCAGCCGCAGGCCCGGGGCCAGGCTCTTGGCGGCCGTCCCCCCGTAGACCACGCGGTCCGGGTCGAGCGCCTGCATGGCGCCGAGCGGCTGCCGGTCGTACCGGAACTCGCCGTCGTAGTCGTCCTCGATCACGTAGCCGTCGTGCTCGCGCGCCCAGCGGACCGCCGCCGACCGGCGGTCGGCGGCCAGGGCCACGCCGGTCGGGAACTGGTGCGCGGGGGCGAGCAGCACGGCGCCGGCCGCCGGGGCGCCCGGCCCGGTCAGCAGGTCGGTGCGCGCGCCGTACCCGTCCATCGGCAGCGGTACGAGGGCGAGCCCGGCCGCCCGCAGGACGTCCCGCTGCGGCGGCAGTCCGTACGCCTCGACGGCCACGGCGCGGGCTCCGCGGGCGGCGCGGGAGCCGCCGTCGGCGCGACGGTGCCGCTCGCGCAGGGCTGCGGCGAGCAGACCGAGGCCCTGGCTGAACCCGGCGCAGATCAGCAGGCGCTCCGGGTCGGTGCGTACCCCGCGGACCCGGGCCAGGTAGTCGGTGAGCGCCCGCCGCAGCTCGATCCGGCCCAGCGGGGAGCCGTAGTCGAACACGTCGTGCGGTGCGGTGGCCAGCGCCCGCCGGGCGGCGGCCAGCCAGGCGGTGCGCGGGAACAGCGAGAGGTCCGGCCGGCCGGGCAGCAGGTCGTGCCGCCCGGTGGGCCGGATCCCCGGCGGCAGGGTCGCGGGGCGCTCGGCGGGGCGCGGCGTGGCGCGTTCGGCCACCGTGGTGCCGGACCCCTGCCGCGAACTGAGCCACCCCTCGGCGGTGAGCTGCCCGTACGCCTCCACGACGGTGTTCCGGGCGATCCCGAGGTCCTCGCCGAGCGCCCGGGAGGACGGCAGCCGGGTACCGGGCGCCAGCCGTCCGTCCTGCACGGCCTCGCGCAGCGCGTCCTCCAGGGCCGCCCGCAGCCCGGTCCCGGCGGCCCGCCGCCCGGTGAGGTCGAGGTGCAGATCGCCGCCGAAGGCGGTCCAGGAAGCGGCCCGGGGAGAGGGGCGGCGGGCGGCCCTGGAGGGCGGTCGGCGGGCGGTCATGTCCGGATTATCGCGGCACTCCCGTCACCCCGGGATCTCCGATACATTGCGCCCGACCGGGACGACCACGGTGGGGGTGGCGAACATGGCGCGGCGGTACGGCAGTTCGGGCGACGGCCCGAGAGGCGGCGGGCGGCGGTCCGGTGGCGGGGGCTGCCTGAACGCCTTCTTCATGCTGATCTTCTTCACGGTGCTGGGCTACCTGCTCGCCCTGCCCGTCCTGATACCCGCCGTCATGAAGGGCCAGACGCCGCCGCTGCACGCCACCCCGGCCCAGGTGGCGATCCTGGCCGGCATCTCCTACGCGGTCGCCCTGCTGCTGGACTGGCAGGCCGGTCGCCGCCGCCGGGTCGAACCCTGGGTGGTCCCGGTCCGGGCGGCGGCCCTCACCGGACTCGCCGCGCTGGTCGCCCACCTGGTCGGCGCGTACCTCGCCCCGCAGGTCTTCGGGGTGCGGGACCCGGCCGGGGCCAACGCCTCGGCCCTCCAGTGCGTCGTGGTCGGCGCGATCGCCTGGGCCTGGCGGCTCCGCGTCCGGTCCTGGGCCGGCGGCCCGCCGGAGCGGTCCTGGAACCCGCCGCGCCGCACCGACTCCCGGACCAGGACCGTCGCCCGCCCGGCCGCCGGGGAGGTGTGGGTGGCGATGGTGCCGTTCCGCGACCGGGCGGAGGCGGCCCGGCACTACTGCGTGATCCTCCAGGCCCAGCAGGGGTACGCGGAGGTCCTGCAGATCACCAGCAAGGACAAGGACCACCGCGACGACTACATCCGGATGGAGAACGAGGGCTGGGACCGCACCGGCAAGCCGTCCTGGGTCGAGGTCGGGATGGTGCCGCGCCGGGTGCCCTACGAGAGCTTCCTCTCCGACCACCCGCAGGGGCCCTGCCCGCCGCGGATCTGGCGTGAGATCCAGCGCCGTCAGTCCGCCCTCGGCCCCGGCCGTCCGCCCCGGCAGCGCCCGGTCGGCGGTTCCTCCGGCGGCCCGTCGGGCGGTCCGGCCGGCGGCTCCTCGGGCCCCGGCCGGCGCCGCCCGCCGAACTCGGGGCGCGGGCGCCAGTCCTGAGCCGGGCCGCCGCCCGCCGACCGCTCAGTTCCAGGTCGCACCGGCCGGCTCCTGGATCGTCGCGTTGATCCGGTTGAAGAAGTTGGTCAGCCCGATCATCAGGATGATCGCGGAGAGCTGCTCCTCGCCGAAGTGGTCCGCCGCCGCGTCCCAGACGTCGTCCGGCACGGCCTGCCCGGAGCGGTCGGCGATCCGGGTCGCGGCCTCGGTCAGCGCCAGGGCCGCGCGCTCCTCGTCGGTGAAGTACGGCGCCTCCCGCCAGGCGGCGACGGCGTGCAGCCGCTCGTCCGTCTCGCCGGCCTTCTTGGCCCCGGTGACGCCCGCGACGACGCAGGCGCTGCACCCGTTGATCTGGCTGGCCCGCAGGTGGACCAGCTCCATGGTCCGGTGGGGCACGCCGCCCTGGTACATCGCCTTGTAGATGTTCTGGATGCCCTTCATGGCGTCCGGCAGGACCATGGCGGGGTTCTTCATCCGGGCCGTGTGGGTGGTCATCTGATGGTCCTCCAGCTCAGGGGGCCCGGCGCGGGCGTCGCGCGGACCGGTTAACGTCCGTCGAAGCACTGACGGATCCCGACGCGAGGATGTGACAGGTGAACGGGGAAGATTTTCTGGCCGCGCGGTTCGAGGAGCACCGACCCCATCTGCGGGCCGTGGCCTACCGGATGCTCGGCTCGCTCAGCGAGGCCGAGGACGCGGTGCAGGAGGCCTGGTTCAAGCTGGAGCGGGCCGACACGAGCGCGGTCACCAACCTGGGCGGCTGGCTGACCACGGTGGTCGGCCGGGTCTGCCTGGACCTGCTGCGCTCGCGGGCCGCCAGGCGCGAGGACCCGATGCAGGACCGGGACGGCCGGGAGGTCCGGCTGCCCGACCCGGTCATCGGCGGGGCGCAGGCCGTCGACCCGGAGCACGAGATCCTGATGGCCGACTCGGTCGGCATCGCGCTGATGATCGTGCTGGAGACGCTCTCCCCCGCGGAGCGGCTCGCGTTCGTGCTGCACGACCTGTTCTCGGTGCCCTTCGACGAGATCGCGCCCGTCCTCGGCCGCACCGCCGCCTCCACCCGCCAGCTCGCCAGCCGTGCCCGCCGCCGCGTCCAGGGCGCCGCGCCCGCGCCGGACGCCGACCTGGCCCTGCGGCGCGAGGTCGTGGAGGCCTTCCTGGCCGCGGCTCGCGGCGGGGACTTCGACGCGCTGCTCGCGATCCTCGACCCCGAGGTGGTCGCCCGCAACGACGGCGGTGTCCTGCGGCCCGGCCTGGTCCGGCGCGGCGCGACCGAGGTGGCGTCCGGGGCGAGCGTGTTCGCGGCCCGGTTCGCGGGGGAGACCCGTCTGGTGCTGGTCAACGGCGAGCCCGCCGTCGCCGTGTTCGCCGACGGCCGCCCTGTCTCGCTCGCGGCGTTCACCGTCCGCGGCGGCAAGGTCGTCGCGATGGACATCTTCACCGACCCGGAGCGCCTGGAGCGGCTCGGCCTGTCGGCCTGACGGGTGCCGCCCGGCGGGAGCCCTCCCGCCGGGCGGCCGGCCGCGCCGGAACGCCGCCACCACCGCACCGAGCGCGCCCGCCGCCCGGAGGCACCTCGGACGGCCGGCCCGACCGGTCAGACGTCGCCGAACTCCCCGCCCCGGGCGGCGGTGACGAAGGCCTGCCAGGCGGCCGGGCTGAAGGTGAGGTCCGGCCCGTCGGGGTCCTTGGAGTCCCGGACCCGCCCCGGAGCAGCGTCGTCCACCTCAACACAGGTGCCGTTGTTGCCGCCGCTGTGACTACTCTTCCGCCAGCGGGCCAACTGCTGATCAGTCTCGCGCATTTTCGTGTTCCTCCGCCGCCGACAGGAGCAGGGCCAGGGACGCCTCCGGCGACAACGCGGCGGCCCGTGCCAGATCGTAGGACTCCTGGCAGCGGGCGAACAACTGGTAATCGTCGATCAGTTGACCTGCGTGTGGACCTTCGATATAAGCGAGCGGCGGCGCGTCGAGAAAGGTCATCAGCGACAGAATTCCCTCAAGTAGCGCATGGGCCCGGTCGAAGGGAGCGATCTGCACGATGACACGGCGCCGTTTGATCAGTTCTGCGACGTGGTGGAGCTGCGCAGCCATGATGTCTTGGCTGCCGATCGTTCGACGGATCACCGCCTCGTCCAGGATGTACCACAGCTTGGGGCCGTCGGGGTCGGCCACGAGGTTGGTTCGTTCCATCCGGGCGGCGATCCGGTTGTTCAGCTCGTCCTCTGTCAGCAAGGGTTGAGCGCTCAGAAAGATCGCCCTCGCGTACTCGGGCGTCTGCAGCAGGCCCGGTACCACCAGTGCCGCGAACTCGCTGATCGTGACGGCCTGGCTCTCGAACTCGGCCGCTTCCTTGAAGTAATCGGCGAAACGCGAGAATTCGAGCAGGTCGTGCAGTCGCTCCAACACGCCACCTGTTGAGAGTGCTTCGTCGATCCGGAGTGACAGGTCGATCTGCGGAACTCTGACGGCCGTCTCCAATAGTCCGATATAAGCACCGGAGACAAAGGTCATGGCCCCCAACTTCTCCTGGGACATCCTCGGGGTGGCGGATTCACGCAGCCTCTTCAGCTCGGATCCGTAGAACTCCCTCGGAGACTTCCCCGGTGGCAGGATCTTCTCCTTTGCCATCGAGCCCCCTTCGCCAACAAACCACAGGTAGCCGCATTCCTGCTTCCCAGCGTAGTCGTCGCCCTGTTTTCCTGGAGAGGAAATCGCAGAATTCACCGAAAGGCTCGAATCCCATGGCCTCCATGCTCAGAAGGATCACCGCCGAGGACCGCTCGGAGGCGGCCGAAGCCCTCGGTGACCTCACGGCGACCCTCGCCGCCGCCGGGACGGCCCTGCCCTCCACCGGCATCGACTGGAACTGCGCCTCCGTCACCGGCGTGGTCCTCATCGACCTCGGGGCCGCGCCGACCTCCGTCGTGCTCAAGCTCGTCGACGTGATCCGCGACGGTGTCCGGGCCCGCCGCGAGCAGGGCGAGCGGCACCCCTGGCGGCCCTCGGCCGGCCGGCCCGTCACCCTCGGTGCGGTCGGCGGCACCCCGCTCGCCGCCGAAGTCGTCGTCTCCACCGGCCGGTTGGTGACCGTCCGCCTCGCCGCCCAGTGATCCCGGAAGCGACCCGCACCCCATGAACACCGAACCCTCCCCCGTGCCCGGCCAACTCGTCCTCGACCGCCGCACCCGCCGTACGGGCGTCTACATGGACACCATCGGCGGCCGTCTCTACCTCCGCCCGGTCGGCGGGGGCGTCGAGTGGACCGCCCGGCCCGAGCACGTCGGCCTCCCCGCGCCCACCGACCCGGCACCGTCGGCCGCGAGGCCGCTTCCCGGATGAGCCGCCCGCCCCGCATGCTGCTGATCGCCGCCTCGGCCGCCTCCGTGGCGGCCGGCACGGTGCTCGCCGTACTCGCCAGCCACCCCGTCCGCCGCCACGGCCCCGGCGCGGCCAACCTGCTCTTCCTCCTCGTCCTCTGCGCAGGCACCCTTCTCGTCAACTCCACCCTCGGCCGTGCGATCGAGCGCCACTGGGCCACCCGCCGACGCTGACCCTCCCCGCACGGGACCTCGGCCCCTCCGACCTCCTGTGCAGGGCGCCTCCCGGCCCGGCTCGTTCCCCCGCTGCGTCACCGCGGCGGACAGCAGGGCCTTCGGTCACTCCACGCGTGCGGCGATGGTCCGTGCGCACTCCATCGACTCGGCCCGGGTGGTGTCCACCTCCAGGTCGTAGGTCACGCCCTGGTGGACCACCTCCGCCTGGGACACGGCCATGCCGATGGTCCGATCGCCCCGTGCGACCTCCCGCCCCGCGGCGACCGCACCGTCACACCGGACGCCGACCCACAGCACCCGCAACCCGCTCAGGGCCGTCCGCCACCGCTGCTGCGAGTCCGCTCCGCCGAGGAAGACCTCGTCGACGACGACCCGGGCACCCGCGCGGGCCATTGCGGCGATCCCCTCGATCCAGGCCGCTTCCAGCGTCCGGAACTCCGGCCCGACGATCACGGCCCCGTCCGGAGCGAACTCGATCCCGCCGTCCGCCGTCTGCATCGACATCGGCATCGCCTCGACCAGCGTGTCCGTCCCGAGGGCCAGCCACGGGTCCGGCAGGACTGCCTGGAGACACCTGATGATCCCGGACTTCCCCGAGCTGGAACCACCGTTGAGAACGATCACCTGAGTCATCACCGCGCCACCGTAGAGGCGCCGGCGCCGTGCCCGAAGCGGATTTCCGCGCCCCCTGGGGCCGTGTCGCCGCCCCTGGGTCCGCCCGGCGGCAGGCGGCACGGCGGGATGCCGCAACGGGCGGACCTGGACGCGGGGTTGAGCCCGCCGCTCCGCCGCCGGGGGGATCCGTGGCTGCGGGCCGGACGAGTTGGGTCGCGGCGGGCTCCGTCGCTGCTCAACCCCCTTGTGGCGACGGGGCGGGAGGCTCGACAGTGGGTGCGAGGGGGCGTGGCAGACTGTTCGCCTGCCGACGCGTTCGGTCGCGTCCGACGGAGGGGCTGGGGATGAGTGGTCGGGGGACCGTGCTCGGGGGGCGCTACACGCTGACCGCGCGGATAGGCGGCGGCGGGATGGGGTCCGTCTGGCAGGCCGACGACGCGGTGCTGGGGCGGCAGGTCGCGGTGAAGATCCTCCACGCGGCGCTGCTGGAGGACGGCACCTTCGCCCGGCGCTTCCGCCGTGAGGCCCAGCTGCTCGCCGCCCTGAGCCACCCCGGTGTCGTGGACGTGCACGACTACGGCGAGGAAGGCCCCGACGAGGACGGCGAGCGCGCCGCCTACATCGTCATGGAGCTGATCGACGGCCGTCCGCTGGACAAGGTGCTCGCCGAGGACGGGGTGCTCCCGCCGGACCGCGCGCTCGGTCTGCTGGCCGCCGCGCTGGACGCCCTGCACGCCGCGCACCGGCGGGACATCGTGCACCGCGACGTGAAGCCGTCCAACCTGATGGTCCGGGACGACGACCGGGTGACGGTCACCGACTTCGGCATCGCCCGCGCCACCGCCGGGACCAGGCTCACGGCCTCGCACGCGGTGATCGGCACCGCCCTCTACATGGCCCCCGAGCAGGCCGAGGGCAAGGAGATCACGCCCGCCGCGGACCTCTACGCGGTCGGCGTGGTCTGCTACGAACTGCTCACCGGCAGGCCGCCGTTCACGGGCGAGAGCGTGCTGGAGGTGGCGCTCAAGCACCTGCGCGAGCCGGTGCCGGCGCTGCCGGAGTCGATACCGGCGGCGGTGCGGGCGATCGTCACGACGGCGCTGGCCAAGCAACCGGGGGACCGTTTCGCCGACGCGGCGGCCATGGCGGAGGCCGCCCGCGCGGCGGTGGCTCCGGGGGCGGTCGCGTCGCCGGTCACACCCTCGGTCACACCCCCGGCCGTGCCCGCCGCGCCCCCCGCCGCGCCCCCCGCCGCGCCCCCCGCCGTGGTCGGCGAGGTCGTGTCCCGCGCGGCCACCGAACCCGTTCCCCGCAGCCGGCGGCGCGGCTTCCTGGTGCCGATCGTGCTCCCGCTGGTGATCTCGGTGGGGACGGCCACCGTGTTGCTCATCGACAAGGCGCCGTTCACCTCGGAGGCGCAGACGCCGGGCTCCGCCCCGCCGGTGGCGGTGACCGTCACCGCGACCGTCCCGGCCGCGCCGCTCCCCGCCACCGTGCAGCCCACCGCGGCGCCGTCCGGCACCCCGTCGGGGACGGAGACGGCGCTGCCGCCCGCCACCGGCTCGTCGAAGTCCGCCACCGGGCCCGCCCGGACCACCGCGCCGCAGCAGCCGCCCGCCGCCACCGCGCCGGGCGCCACGGGGCCCGCCGCACCGCCCCTGCCGTCGGCCGTCACCGCTCCGCCCGTGCCCTCGGGCGCCACCGCCGCGGCCCCGGCTCTTCCGCGGCCGTCGGCCCCCGCCGCCTCCCCGTCGGCCCAGCCTCCGGCCGCCGTCCCCGCCGGATGCGGCGGCACCAACTGGGGCTACCTCACCAATGTCGGGGACGGCCTGCGCGTCGGTCTCTCCCAGGACAGCCTGGCGGGCGGCCAGGCCGTGGTGATGGGAGGCGCGAGCGCCTACGGCTGGGTGCACACCGTTCCGAGCAGCTGGCACCAGTTCAACCCGTGCAAGCTGAGCGCCCCGCCGCTCGTGCAGGACATGGACGGCAAGGTGGTCCTCTCCAACGGCTTCAGCTTCATGACCAACTGGACGGTCACCCCCGCGACCACCTCCGGCGCCTTCTACCTGAAGGACTACATGGGCCAGAACTGCCTGACCGACAACGGCGCCGGTGCGCAGCTCACCATGACGGTCTGCACCCCGGGCAACAAGTCCCAGGAGTTCCGCGTCCCCTGATACCTCTCCAAGCCCCTTGAAGGGTGTTCATGCTTATTAAGGGGCGTTAGTGGCTGGACACCGGTGCTGACGACATGCCATGATCAGGCATGTCGCCGCACGGAGCGGCAGTAGCAAGGGGAGGAACGTCATGACCCAGGAGAACCCGGCGTACGTGTCGGTGCCGGTGCCGGCCCATCTCGTGCCGGCCGTCTACGCCTTCATCGCCGAGCGCAGCGGGGCGACCGCGGCCCCGGCCGCAGCCCCGGCCGGCGGGACGGGGCCCACGTCGAGGGACCCCCAGGGCGAGCACCAGCGGCGCCGCGACGAGTGGGCCGTGGAAGACCTCCGCGCCCTGATCAGCGACCGTCGCGACTCCGTTCAGGTGGTCGTCGCGATCCTCGACATCCTCGCGGAGCAGCCGGGCGTGAAGGTGAGCTACGGGGCGCTGGTCGCCGCGCTCGGCCTCGACCGCACCCGGCTCCGCGGGTCGCTGTCGGGCTTCAGCCGGGTCCTGAAGGCCCACTACGAGCGGGAGTTCTGGCCGATGTGGTGGACGGAGATCGCGAGCGAGGACGAGGACCGCGCGACGGAGTACTGGTACTACGTCAGCGAGACCGTCGCGAAGCGCTGGCTCCAGGCCCGCGCCGAGGGGTGAGCGCCCGGTACAGCACGTGAACGCCGCTCGGCGCCGGTCGCCGGCTTTCCCGGCGGGGTGGGGGCAGGCCGTCAGGCCGCCTCCACCCGGCGCCAGTCGCCGTCGCCCTCCACCGGTGCCGGGCCGAAGTCGTAGCGGACGCCCGCCGGGCCGAAGGCCAGCAGGGATATCGACGACGAGCCCCAGATCCGGCCGTCGCCGAACTCGCGGCGCTGGACCAGCGCAGCCGGGTCGTCCAGCGGCAGTCCGTCCCCGGCGACGATCGGCAGCCACGCGCCCCACGCCTCGCCGGTCGACACGGCCTCGGGGAGCGGCTCCGGGCGGGCGGCCGTCTCGAAGCGGGCGCGGAAGCGGGCGGCCCGGGCACCCATCAGCGAGCGGATCCGCTCGGAGGCGGTCCGGTTCTCCGCCATCCCCTCGGGGCCGTCGTTGAGCACGACGCTCAGGCCGGTGGGCAGGTCCAGTTCCGCGAGCCGGCTGCCGCTGCCGCCCCAGCTCAGGACGCGTACGCCGCCGGCCCGTGCCACCACCAGGTGGAAGGGGTCGTACCGGTCGAGGTCCAGCCGGTCGATCCGGCCGCCCCGGACGGCGAGCAGCGGCAGTTCGCCGCGCGACTGCCGGGCCTGCGCGGGGGCCAGGGTGCCGAAGCCGTTCAGCAGGCAGGCCGCGACGGCTTCCCCGACCGCCCCGGCTTCCCCGCCCGCCCCGGCGGAGCCGACCGCCAGCCAGGTGCCGCCCGCGACGAGGTCGAGCCCGCCGACCGCGGAGGGCTGTGCGGGCCAGTGGCGGCCGGGCGGCGCCCACCGCCGGCCGGCGTACTCGTCCCGCACCGCCAGCACCAGCACCGGTACCGCCGACGACGGCTCGATGCTCACGAACGCCGTACACACGTCCTGTCCCCCTGACCTCGTCCGCACCGGGCGGCGCCGGGATCCCACCGGTACCGCCCCACCCTGCGATCCTCGCACGCCCGTTCGCGCCCGGAGGGGCGACCGGAGCCACACCGGAGGCGAGCGGAGGCGCACCGACGAGACGCCGGAGGCGAACCGACGAGGCACGGGAGGGGCGCCCCGGGCGCACGGCCACGGCCACCGACCGGGCGTCCGGGGACTTCCGCCGGAAGCCCGGTCGTGCCAGACTCCGCGCACCACGGCCGCGGCGGGCCGGCCGGGGCCCGGCGCACCCTCGAAGTGGCCCACGATTCCCGGGCCCGAACGCACCAGTAGGGCAGGCCACCCGGCCCCTAGGCTGGCAGGCATGACGACGAACGAGACCTCGGCCGACACCCCCGTCCCCGCCCCCGAGCAGCGGATCTCCCTTCCCGACCTGGCGCCCGACTTCTACAGGGCGATGTTCGCGGTGGAGCGCGCCGCCCGGCAGGGCGTGGACCCGGTCCTCGCCGAGTTGGTCAAGGTGCACGCCTCGATGATCAACGGGTGTGCGTTCTGCATCGACATGCACTCCACCGACGCCCTGAAGAACGGCGAGCGGGACCACCGGCTGCTCTCCCTCCCCGCCTGGCGCGAGACGCCGTGGTTCACCGCCCGGGAGCGGGCCGCGCTCGCGCTGACCGAGTCGGTCACGCTGCTCACCCAGGGCCACGTGCCGGACGCCGTCTACCAGGAGGCCGCCGCGCAGTTCGAGCCGGCCGAGCTGGCGCAGCTGATCGCACTGATCATCACCATCAACTCCTGGAACCGGATCGGTGTCACCTCCCGGCTCAGCCCGGCCGCGAAGTAGGGTTCCCGACCATGACGGCACAGCAGCAGGCCAAGGCCCGGATCCTCCGCGAACTCCACCGCCCCGGTGACCCGTTGGTGCTCGCCAACGTCTGGGACGCGGCGAGCGCCCGACTGGTGGCCGCCGCCGGGGCGCGCGCCGTGGCGACGGCCAGTGCGAGCGTCAGCTGGACGCTCGGCAGCGCGGACGGCGACGCCGCCGACCGGGACGAGGTGCTGGCCCAGACGGCGCTGATCGTCCGCGCGGTCGGCCTGCCGGTCACCGCCGACCTGGAGAGCGGGTTCGCGGAGACGGCCGCCGGGGTGGGCGGGACGGTCGCGGGGCTCCTCGCCACCGGGGCGGTGGGGGTGAACCTGGAGGACGGCCGGCGGCCCGTGGCCGAGGCGGCCGAGCGGATCGCGGCGGCCCGCGAGGCGGCGGTCGCGGCCGGCGTGGACCTCTTCGTCAACGGCCGGACCGACGTCTTCCTGCTCGGCCTCGGAGAACCGGAGGGGCGGTTCGACGAGGCGGTCGCCCGGCTGCGCGCGTACGTCGAGGCGGGCGCCGACGGGGTGTTCGTGCCCGGCGTGGCCGAGCCGGAGGTGATCGCCGCGCTGGTGAAGGCCGTCCCGGTGCCGCTCAACGTGCTGGCCGGGCCGGGCTCGCCGTCCGTGCCGGAGCTGGCGCGGCTGGGGGTGGCCCGGGTCAGCCTGGGGCCGGGTCTGGCCCGGGCGGCGTACGCGGCGGTGCGCCGTGCCGCCGAGGAGGTGTACGCGCAGGGCACGTACACCGCGCTCGACGGCGGGCTGGGCTACCAGGAGTTGCAGGAGCTGAGCGCCCCCGCCGAGTGAGCCGGCTCAGGACCGGCCGGTGCGACCGTGCGGAACCGGTCCGTCGCACCGGCCGGCCGGTTCCGCGGACGGCCCGCGGGCCGTCCGCCGGCCGGTCTCACAGACCGTGGCCGATCTGGCCGCTGAGGCCGGGGTGGGTCATCTGGTTGGTGCCGATGGCCTCGACCTCGCCGGCGGCGTGGCCGACCAGCGGCAGGTCCTTCGCCTCGTGGAGGAGGAGGTCGGCGGGGGAGAGGGTGAGCCCGTTGGAGAGTCCGCCGAGGGCGTCCGGGGAGGCCGCGGTGGAGGTGGCGGCGGAGGCCGCCGGGACGGCGGCGGCGAGACCGGCCATGGTGAGGGCGGCCAGGGTGGCGAGTTTCTTCATGGAACCCCCAACGACCCGGCCGCCCCGCGGTCACTTCCGCAAGGTCAGACGGTCACCCGCAGCGTCCGCACGCTGTTGCTGACGAAGGACCCGATCGGCTCCGGCGCCGGGCCCTGCGCGAGCGCCAGCCCGGGGTACCGCGCGAACAGGGACCGCAGCGCCGTCTCGGCCTCCATCCGAGCGAGCCCGGAGCCGAGGCAGAAGTGCGGGCCGTGGCCGAACGACAGGTGCCGGTTCGGCTTGCGGGTGAGGTCGAAGCGGTCGGCCTCCTCGTAGTGCCCGGAGTCCCGTCCGGCGGCGGCGTACGAGGCGAGCAGAGCGTCCCCGCGCCGGATCACGGCGTCCCCGACCGGGATGTCCTCGACCGCGTACCGGAGCGGGAACTGGCCGACCGGCGAGTCGTAGCGCAGCGTCTCCTCCACCACCGCGGACCAGGACGCGGTGCCGTTCAGCACCAGCTCCAGCTGGTCGGGGTGGGCGAGCAGCGCCCGGACGGCGTTGGTGATCAGGTTGAGCGTCGTCTCGTGGCCGGCCACCAGCATCAGCAGCAGGGTGCCGACCAGCTCCTGTTCGCTGAGCCGGTCGGTGTCCTCGCGCGCGGCGATCAGGTCGGTGGTGAGGTCGTCGCCCGGTTCGGCCCGCTTGGCGGCGACCACGGAGGCGAGCAGGGCGAACAGCGCCCGCTGGGCGGCGACCGCGGCCTCGGGGGTGGCCGAGCTGGAGACCAGGGTGTCGGAGAGCTCGTGCAGCTCGTCCTGCTGCTTGGGCGGCAGGCCGAGCAGCTCGCCGATCACCTGCATGGGCAGCGGGTAGGCGAAGTGCTCGCGCAGGTCGAACTCGCCCTCCAGGCCGGCTATCCGGTCGAGCAGGGCGACGGTCCGGGCCTCGATGGCGGGTTGCAGCGCGGCGACCCGGCGCGGGGTGAACGCCTGGGTGACCAGGCCGCGCAGCCGACGGTGGTCGTCGCCGTCCGTGGTGATCATGCCGGGGACGGTGACGAAGTTGATCAGCGGCCACCCCTCGGGCAGCCGGCCCTCCCGGAACACCGTCCACAGCTGCGGGTTCTTGCCGACGCGCGGGTCGGCGAGCAGCTCCTGGAGGGTGTCGTGATGGGTCACTGCCCAGACCACCACCCCGCCAGGGAGCTCCACCAGGACCGCCGGGCCGGCTTCCCGGAGCCGGAGGTTCTCCCCGTGCTGGTCCCGTCCGAAGGGGTCGAGCCGGACGGGGTCGGGCCGGCCGGGCGCGCCTGCCCCGGCGTCGGACCCCCCTCGGAGGGGGACGGCTCCGTGGCCGGGTCGGTCGTGCTCGGCGGCTGCGGCGGTGTCCATGCGGCGGGCCTCTCGGGGGCTTGCGGTCGGGGCGGGGTGAAGGCGCTGTAGAGCACCGGCAGGCTGACCAGGGCACGCGACCAGGGCGACGGACGCCAGGCCAGCTCGCTCGGCGGTACGGCCAGTTGGAGGTCCGGAAGGCGGTGGAGCAGGGTCTCGACGGCGGTCTCGACGATGATCCGGGCGGGCTGCTGGGCCGGGCAGACGTGCTTGCCGGCGCCCCAGGCCAGGTGGGCCCGGTTGCCGCCCAGCGCGCCGTGCCCGGGCGTGCCGGTGCCCTGGGCGGCCGGGTCGGCGTTGGCGGCGGCCAGCCCCAGGACGAGCATGTCGCCGCGGCTGATGTACTGGCCGCCGAGGACGGTGTCGCCGGTGGCCCACCGGCCGGGGAAGTTCTGCGTCGGCGGGTCGCGCCAGAGCACCTCCTCCAGCGCGTCGGCGACGGTCAGCCGCCCGCCGGTGAGGGTGGCCCGGAACCGGCGGTCGGTCAGCAGCAGCCGCAGCGTGTTGCCGGTCCAGCAGATGGTGGTCTCGTTTCCGGCGACCATCATCACGACCAGGTGGTGCACCGCCTCCTCGTCGGTCAGCCCGGCCGGGTGGGCCAGCAGCCAGGAGGTGAGGTCGGCACTGGGCGTGGTCCGGCGGAGGCGGACCAGGTCGACCAGGATCGCCTGGAACTCGGCGTTGGCCCGCACCGACTCGGCGCCGCTGTCGGCGATGTGGCTGATCAGCTGGATCAGGTGCTGGCCGGTCTCGGCGGCCAGCCCGAGCAGCTGGGTGAAGACGAGCAGCGGCAGCCGGCGCGCGTACTGGGCGACCAGGTCGGCGGTGCCGTCCGGGCCCCAGCTGTCGATCAGCGCGTCGGCGGCGGTCTCGGTGGTCTCGCGCAGCTGCCGGTGGTCGATCTGGGCGAGCGTGTCGGCCACGGCGGCGCGCAGCCGCTGGTGCTCGGCGCCGTCCAGGTTGAGCAGGGTGGGGCGCCAGGCGGTCATCGGCTGGAGCCGGGAGTCGGGGGCCAGCCGGCCCTCGGCGGGGACCCGCCAGCGGCGCGAGTCCTTGGAGAACAGCGCCTCGTTGCGGGTGAGTTCGAGCAGCTCGGGGTAGCCGACGACCAGCCAGGCCTCGACACCGGGCTCCAGCTCGATCGGCGCGACCGGGCCGTACTGGGCGCGCAGCCGGGCGTACAGACCGTGCGGGTCGTCGGCGACGGCCGTGCCGTACAGCGGGGTGAGCGGCACTCCGACCGGCAGCCCGCCGGGGAGCCCGCCGGACGGTGGGCCGCCCGCGTGCGCGGGGCAGCCGGGCGGCGGAAGCGCGGTACCGGGCTCGGGGGTCGTCATCGCTGGAGCTCCAGTACGGCCGTGGAGTGCAGGTGGTCGACGAAGTCGATCAGCAGGTCGTACGAGGCCCGCCGGTCCCGTGCGTCGCAGTACAGGATCGGCGCCTCGGGCAGCAGGTCCAGTGCCGACCGCAGCTCCTCCTCCGGGTAACTCGGGGTGTCCGGGAAGGTGTTGACGGCCACCGCGAACGGGATCCGTTGTTCCTCCAGCCGGCCGAGCACCTCGAAGCTCTCGTCCGGGCGGCGCAGGTCCACCATGGCGATGGCGCCGAGCGCGCCGCGCGACAGGTCGTCCCAGAGCGGCCAGAACCGCTGCTGGCCCGGCGTGCCGAAGAGGTAGAGGGCGAGCCGGGCGTTGAGCGTGATCCGGCCGAAGTCCAGCGCGACCGTGGTGGTGGTCTTCTCGCTGCGCCCGGTGAGGTCGTCGACCCCGCTACTGGCGGCGGTCATGGTCTCCTCGGTGCGCAGCGGGGTGATCTCGCTGAGCGAGCCGACCAGGGTGGTCTTGCCCACCCCGAACGGGCCGGTGACGAGGATCTTGACGGCGCCCTGGACGGACGGCGGCAGGTACCGGGGTTCGGCGGGGCGGTCGGCGGACGCGCCGGCGGGAGCGCCGGCGAGGGCGTCAGCGGAGTTGGCGGAGGCCAACGAGTACCTCTTCCAGGAGGGTTGTGGGCAGGCGTTCGGCCTGCGGGACGGGCGGGAGCACCTGGACGGCGCCGAGGTCCCAGAGGTCGCCGACCAGGACCTTGACGACACCGAGCGGCAGGCCCAGGTAGGCGGCCACCTCGGCGATCGAGAGCAGGCTGCGGCAGAGGTCCAGGATCCGCTGGTGCTCGCGGTTGAGCAGCGCGTCCTCGGGCAGTGCGGGCCGGTCGGGTAAGGCGGTGACCAGGCTCTCGACGGCGAGGGCGGTCCTGGTGGGACGGCTGCGGCCGCCGGTGATGACGTAGGGCCGGACCGGCCCGTTCACCGCAGCCCCTCCGCCGCGAGGTCGGCGCGCGGCGGACTCGTGAGGTGGGAGCCGATCCGCTCGACCAGGACCTGCATCTGGTAGGCGACCAGCCCGGCGTCCACCGCCTCGGCGGTCACCACGGCCAGGTGGGCACCGGCGCCTGCGGCGACGATGAAGAGGTAGCCGCCGCCGTACTCGATGATGATCTGGCGGGTCGCGCTGCCGTGGCCGCCGAAGCCCTGGGCGACGCCGCGGGCCAGTGACTGGAGGCCCGAGCAGGCGGCGGCGAGTCGTTCGGCGTCCTCGCGCACGATGCCCTCGCTGCGTCCGATCTCCAGGCCGTCGTTGGACACCACGACGGCGTGCTGGACCTCGGGGACGGAGACGATGTCGGCGAGGAGCCAGCCGAGGTCAGGGGTGGTGGTCATGGAACTCTCCGGAGCGCTGGGGAAGCTGGGGGGAAGCGGGAAGGGAAGGGTCGTGCGGGGCGTGCGACCGGCCGGGGTTCTGGCCGTGGCCCGGGGAGTGGGCCCGATCGTCGCCCTGAGGGTGGCCCTGAGGGTGGCCCGGGGAGTGGGCCTGGGCCTGGACGGCCGAGCGGCCGCTGGCCGTGCCGGCCTGGAACATCGCCATGAACGTCTGCGCCTGCTGGGCCGAGCGGTACGGCGGAGCGGCCGGCGGGGTCGGAGCGGCGGACGCGGCGTGCCGGTTGGCCCGGTCGCGCCGGTGGCTCCGGCGGGGCAGCGGCGGCGGCGTGGCGCCGGCCTCGGCGGGCCGGTCGGCCGACGGGGTGTCGGCCGAGGGGATGCCGGGTGCTCCCGGCGTGCCGGTCACCGGCGGGTAGCCGGTCGCCGGGGGGTACAGCGGCGGGTACTCGGAGGGTGCCGGGTACCCGTACGGGTCCTGCGCGGACTGCGGCCCGGTCGGGCCCTGCTGCCCGTAGGCGCCCGGTGCTCCGAACGCGCCCTGCTGCCCGTACCCGTCCGGCTGCCCGTACGCGCCGGGTGATCCGTGAACGCCCGGGGACCCGTGCGCGCCGTGCGCGTCGGGCGATCCGTACGGACCCTGCGGCCCGTGCGTGCCCTGGGGGCCGTGTGCCGGGGACCGGCCGGGCGCGGGGGAGCCCGACCGGGGAGCGGCGGACCGGCGCGGACCGTGGCCGAACACGGCGTCGTCCGTGCCGAGGCCGGGCACGGTCGACGGCAGCGGTTCGGTGAGCAGCGCGTTCGGCAGCAGCACGACGACCCGCACTCCGCCGTACGGCGAGGGCGCGGAGCTGAGGGTGACCCGGAACCCGTACTGCTCGGAGAGCCGGCCGACCGCCGCCAGCCCGAGCTGCGGGACCTCGCCGAGGCGGGAGACCTCGATCGCGGGCCCGCCGCCCAGTGCGGCGGCCGCCTTGGAGACGGCCTGCTCGGGCATGCCGACGCCGCCGTCGTCGATCTCGATCACGGCGCCGTTGTGCACGGGCATCAGGGTGACGAACACCTGGGTGCTGGGCGGGGAGTAGCGGGTGGCGTTGTCCAGCAGCTCGGCGACGGCGTGGATCAGCGCCTCGGCGGCGGCCCCGACCACGGCGGTCTCGATCCGGCTGCGGACCACCACCCGCTGGAAGGGCAGGATCCGCGACTGCGCACCGCGCACCACGTCCTCCAGCGTGACCGGCTCGGGCCAGTGCCGGCCGGCCCGGGCGCCGCAGAGCACGGCCAGGGTCTGGGCCAGTCGTGCCTGTTGGGCGGCGGCGTGGTCCGCCTTGAGCAGGCCCTCCAGCAGGGCCGGATCGTCGTGGGTGCGCTCCATCTCGTCCAGCAGGGCCTGCTGGTCGTGCGCCATCACGAGGATCCGGCGGGCCACGCTGAGGAACGCCCGCTGGGTGGAGGCGTTGAGCTCCTGTTCCTGCTGGACGGCGGCCAGTTCGGCGCCGCGGCGGCTCAGTTCGGCGGTGAGCTGTTCCTTGAGGCGGTCGATCTCGCGCTGCTGCTGGGTGACCCGACGTCGCTGGGTGGCGGAGACCGCGCGGTAGCGGGCGGCGGCCACGAGGGCGAGGGCGGCGAGTACGCCGGTTGCCGTTGCGCACCACTGAGTCATCGTCACGCCGCGAATTCTAGGGTGATGATCCTACGAAGGTGTGAACGGATCTCGCCAAGTGACCAGAACTCGTCGATATCCCGTCAATAGCACGCCGATCCACCGTTCTTCGGGCCCGACCGGACGGTCACCGAACACTTCGTCCGCGCCCGTGCAAGGGCCTTATTGCCCTGATGACAAGCGGTGCAGCAACAGGAGGGCGACGTCGTCCGGACGGGAGCGGCGTTCGGTCACGTTCAACGTGAGCAGATCGGCCAGCCGCTCCAGCGCCGGCCCCGGCCCGACCCGGACCGGACCGGTGTTGCGCGCCCACAGCTCCAGCCCGCCGAGCATCCGGTGCACCGACTCGTCGTAGTCCTCCTCCCGGTCCTCCACCAGGCCGTCGGTGTAGGCGAGCAGCGTCTCGCCGGGCGCCAGGTGCTCCACCACCAGCGGGTAGGGCGCGTCCGGGTCGACGCCCAGGGGCGGTCCGCCGGGCAGCTCCAGCTCCACCGCCCGGGCGTTCTCGGCGATCCGGACCGGGGCCGGGTGCCCGGCGCGGGCCGCCCGCAGGGTGCCGTCCGCCGGATCGAGCGTGAGGTAGAGGCAGGTGGCGAACAGGTCGGTGTCCAGCTCGGTGAGCAGCCGACTGGTCCGGGACAGCGTGGCGGCCGGGTCGTGCCCGTCCGTGGCGTACGCCCGGAGACCGCTGCGCAGCTGCCCCATCACGGCCGTCGCCTCGGCGTTGTGGCCCTGGACGTCACCGATCACCAGGCCGATCCGGCCCTCCGGCAGCCGCAGCAGGTCGTACCAGTCGCCGCCGATCTGCATGCCCTCGGTGCTCGGCAGGTAGCGGGCGGCGCTGGCGATCCCGGGCAGCCGGGGCAGCGAACGCGGCAGCATCGCGCGTTGCAGCTCGGTGGCCCGGTGGTGGTGGGTGTCGTAGAGCCGGGCGCGTTCCAGCGACTGGGCGAGGATGCCGGCGAACGCCGAGTAGAGGGTGCGGTCCTCGCGGCCGAAGGCGCGTTCGGTGGCGAAGGTGATCAGGCAGGAGCCGACCTGCCGGCCGGAGGCGATCAGCGGCAGCACCGCCCAGGCCGCCGGGGCGAGCGGCCCGTCCCCGGTGCTGCCGTCCCCGCCCTGCCCGTCCGGGTCCTGTCCGTCCCCGCCCTGCCCGTCCCCGTTCCCCGCCTCCGCCGACGCCCCCCGCCCGGGCCCGCCCGGGCCCCGCGCGGTCCGGCCGGGCTCGCTGAACAGGGGTGCGGAGCGGGCCAGGGCGCGCTGCATCACCCCCTCCGAGAGGTCGGCCAGCCGGGTCAGCTCGGTACGCCGCGCACCGCCGTAGACGGTGTGCGAGACGGGCAGCAGCCGGCCCTCGTCGACCAGGTCGAGCACGATGCCGGCGGCGCCGAAGGCCGGCCGGGCGACATCGGTGACCGTCGTGGTCACGTCCCGGACGGTGACCGCCCGGGAGAGGGCCCGGGTCAGGGCCAGCAGCAGGGCGGAGCGGGCTCCGACGGCCGGGGTGCCGCTCTCCGGGGCGGCCGGGCGCTCCTCGGGCGCGCGGCCGTGGTCGCGGTCGGCGAGCAGTCCGGCGATCCGGACCGGCCGGCGGTGCACGTCCAGCATCACCTCCCCGGTCTCCTCGATCCGGATCACTCCGCTGCCGCCCCGGCGCGGTACCCGGTAGCGGATCCGGTACGGACCGCCGGTGGCGAGCGCCTCGGCGAGCGCGGCCTGGACGTCGGGCAGGTCCTCGGGGTGGACGAGCAGGTCGAGGTCCGGTGCGGGGGCCGGCCCGCTCCCGTCCGGTGCGGGTCGGCCGACCAGCCGGTGGGCGTGGGCGTCCCAGTAGGTCTCGCCGGTGACCAGGTCGCGCTCGAAGGCGCCGTGTCCGGCGGCCCGGAGGGCGAGCGAGAGCATCGGGTGGCCCGGTGCGGAGGCCGGACCGGTGCCGTCGGGATCCGGCCCGGGGCGCACACCGCCCGGCCCGCGCCGTCCGGCCGACCCGTGCGACCCGGCCGACCCGCCCGGCGCGGCGGGTGCGCCCCGGTCGGTCCGGGCCCGGCGTTCGGGGTGTGCGTGGTCGAGCAGGTGGGCGAGCCGGTGGGCGCAGGCGTCGCCGAGGGTCTCCAGCACGTCCAGGTCGCGTCGGGGGACGGTGCCCCGGTGGGCGAGGGCGAGGGCGAGCACGCCCACCGGTTGTTCGTCGACGACCATCGGCAGGGCGATGACGGCGACCATTCCGGTGCCCATCCCGGCGTTCCGATTGGGGTAGTCGACGCTGGTGCGCTCGGGGCTGAGGAGGTACGGCCGGCGCAGCCGGAGCGCCGTCGCGGCGGGGAGGTCACCGGCCGGATCGACGACGCCGTAGCGCTCGTGGGCCCAGTCGGGGAGGCCGTGGGAGGCGGTGAGCCGGAGCATTCCGGTGGAGTCCAGCAGGTAGAGCGCGGAACCCTCGCCGGTGATCCAGGCCGGCCCCTCGGCGAGGACGGTTCCGAGCAGTTCGGCGGCGCTGGTGCAGCCGAGCAATAAGCGGACACAGCGCATGGCACTGCGCGCGGTGGGGCTGCTGCGCGGGTCCACGGGATTTCCGGCCTTTCCGGTTCCTTATGAGCCAGTCAATTCTTAATACCCTATTTCCAGTGCTGGCGAGCGGTAGCCCGGACGGCGTACCGGACTCGGGGTCCGGCCGTCGGTGGTGCCCGCCCTGCGTCGCCGGTGGGCGGCCCTTCCGGACGGCCGTCCGCCGGCCGGGCCAATCTAACCCCTGGTGGTCGATTGATCCCGTTTGTCCGTTCGGAACCGCCCGCGGGGCGGCCGGTGGCGTGGCACCCCCTTCCGGTCCGGTACCCTTCTCCGTGCAGCACGGGGCTATAGCTCAGACGGTTAGAGCGCTTCCCTGATAAGGAAGAGGCCACAGGTTCAAGTCCTGTTAGCCCCACAGCACCGAAGGGCCCGGAGCATCCCCCGCTCCGGGCCCTTCGTCGTTCTCCGCCTGCGGACCGCGGCCCCCGCCCCTTCTCGCCGCCGCAGGCCCTCCCTCCCGCACGGCGCCGGGCGCGGGGCTCGTGGGCCGGGGCCCGAGCGCCGGGACGCGCCGGGACGCCCGCGGGCCCGGGGGCCCTCAGGGCCGGGGCCAGCCGTGCAGTCCGGCCGTCAGCACGGTGATCATCCGGTCCTGGGTGTCCTCCAGGTCCTCGGCGAGCCGGAAGCCGCCGCCGATCGAGAGCGCCGCGAAGCCGTGGGCCAGCGAGCGGAAGGTCCGGGCCGCGTGGATCGCCTCGGAGCCCTCCAGCCCGTACGCGCGCAGCACCGCGACGATCACTCCGACCAGCCGGGCCGCCGCCGCAGCGAGGTCCTCGTCCGGCTGCGGCGCCTGCGGCAGGGCGCCGTACCGGTGCGGGTGCTCGGTGGCGTACGCGTGGTAGGCGCGCAGGACGGCGGCGACGGCGTCGTCCCCGCCGCGTCCGACGGCGGCCTCGGCCAGCCGGTCGGCCAGTTCTCCGGTCACCCGGACCGCGACCAGCCGGCGCAGCTCGGCGAGGCCGCCGCTGACGTGCTTGTACAGCGAGGGGGTGGCGACGCCGGCGCGCCCGGCGACGGCGGCCAGGGTGAGGGCTTCGGGGCCCTGCTCGTCGACGAGGGCGAGGGCGTGGTCGACGACCTGCTCGGGGGTCAGACCGACTCGGGGCACGGCGGGTCTCCAGGGTGCTTCGGTGGTGGCTGGGGCTGCGAGGGGCGCGTACGGCCGCTCAGGGCCGCGCGGAGCCGCTCAGGGCCGGGCCGCGCGGTTTCGGGCCCGGGGGGAGCCGGGCCCCGTGGGCGGCTCAGGCCAGGGCGGCGAGGAAGGGCAGCAGGGCGTCGGCGGTGGCCTGCGGGTGGTCGGCCATCGGGTAGTGCCCGGAGCCCTCGATCATCACCTTCCGCGCGTCGAGCGCGGCGGCCTGCCGGTCGGCGACCAGTTCCGGCTTCGAGAAGTCGGGGTCCTTGGAGCCCATCACGACCAGGGCCGGGCACCGCACGGCGGAGGTCCAGCCGGTGGGCGCGGAGTCCCCGCGGACGTAGCCGCGGGTGGCGGTCTTCCGGCCGGGGGTGCGCATCGCGGCGACCAGCCCGTCGACGTAGGCGTCGTGGTCGGCCGGCTTGGCGGTCGGGTAGGCGAACTTCCGCTGGTACAGGCCCCAGAAGGCCGGCGAGTGGACGAGGAGGGCGCCCATCGCGCCGACCACCGCGCGCTGCAGGGCGTTCGGCGGCGGGTTCTCGACGAAGGCGTCCAGCAGGACGATCCCGGCGACCCGCTCCGGCGCGTCCCCGGCGGCCCTGACCACGGTGGCGCCGGTGTACGAGCTGCCCGCCAGGGCGGCCCGCTCGATGCCGAGGTGGTCGAGCAGGGCGAGGACGTCGCGGGCGATCGCGGCGGGCGAGTAGTCGTCCCAGGTGATCGAGGACTCGCCGAAGCCCCGCAGGTCCATGGTGATCACCCGGCGGCCGGCGGCGGTCAGCAGCGGGCGCAGGTGCCGGTAGGCGGCCCGGCTGTCGAGCATGCCGGGGAGCAGGACGACGGGGACGCCGTCGCCGTGGCCGGAGTCGTCGAAGGCGAGTCGGCCGCCGGGGAGGTCGAGGTAGCGGGTGACGGGGGCGGTGCCGGTCATGGTGGGCCTCCTCGGTCCGCCGCGGGCGGGCTCGCCGCGCGGGTTCGGGTCGTCGGCGACTGCGCCGATAGCCATAAAGCTAAGGCTAATAGCCTTAGCCGTCAAGCTACGACCCGATTCCGAGGGGGGTGGGCGCGGCGGCCGGGCGTGACGACCGGTCCGGCGGCCGGCCCGGTGACCGCTCCCGGCGGAGGCGCCGGGGCGCCCTCCGCCTCAGACCCCCTCCACCTTGAACGGGTCGTGCTCGGCCAGCAGCTTGTCCAGCCGGGCCTGGTCGACCCGGGTGACCAGCTCGGTGGACTCCTGGCGGTCCCGGACCACCTTGGCCAGCGTGAACGCGGAGGTGATGGTGTAGAGCAGGCCGAGGCCGAGGAAGGCCCGGGTCCAGGCCCCGACCGGGAGGTAGGCGATGCCGATCGCGAGGGCGACGGCGGACAGGAAGAAGGACAGGACGGCCTGGACGTAGTACGCGGCCGTGGTGCGTGACTGCATCGGTGTGCTCATGGCGCCAGGATGGCCGCGCGGACTCCGGTCGCACATGAGTAGAGGTACTCAGATGGGGGGCCGTTCGTTGACGTCCTATCACGTTCGGTAGTGTCAGTTGTCGTCAATCGTCCCAAAACGCCCATCGGACCGCGCGCGTCCGGCCCGTATCCCGTCGTCCTCAACAGATGGCTTGGAATCGGGGGCCTCTCGGATTAACGTTTGATAACGCAGCGCGGTCCCTAACGCCGTAACCAGACGGCACCGTGCGCCGTCGCCTAATCCCGCCGGCCGGCCTTCGGGCAGGCCAGGGAGCCGGGGAACCATGTTCCTTGGGGTGAATCGGCCGGGCCCAGGCCCAGCCGTAGGAGACCTTCCTGCTCCGAACCCGTCAGCTAACCCGGTAGGCGCGAAGGAAGGAAAGGAGCGCGCCTCCGTGGCGTCGACGCACACCCCGGCACACCCGTCCGGCTTCTCCGCCGGTACCCAGCTGCTCGACCACCCCCGCACTGCGGCCCACCCGGGCCTGTTCGGCGGCCCGGCGGACGAGACCGCTCCGCAGACCGCCGAGATCAACCGGCACCGGATGCCCCGTCAGACCCGCGGCACCGCTCCGCTGCTCGGCGTCACCGCCGTCGCGGCCACCCTGGGCGCCACCGGCTTCGCCTCCGCGACGCCGGCCGCCGCGCCCGCCGTCGAGGTGCCGGACGAGACCCCGGTCGCCCTCTCGGCCGACCCCGGGCTCGCCCTCGCCGCCAGGATCCAGCAGCAGGCCGACAGCCAGCGCACCGCCGCCGACGAGACCGCCCGGGTGCAGGCCGCCCAGGAGGCCGAGGCCAAGCGCGCCGCCCAGGTCGCCCAGCAGGCGCAGGCCAAGCGCGCCGCCGAGGAGGCCGAGAAGGCCAAGCTCGCCGCCATCAACCTGCCGGTGCGCGACTACAGCCTCTCCGCCCACTACGGCCAGAGCGCCCGCTACTGGGCCCACCTGCACACCGGCCTGGACTTCGCCGCCGACACGGGCACCGCCGTCTACGCGGTCGGCCAGGGCACCATCACCTCGGCCGGCTGGGCCGGGTCCTACGGCTACCGGATCGTCGAGACCCTGCCCGACGGCACCGAGATCTGGTACTGCCACCTCTCCTCGATCATCAAGGGCTCGGGCAAGGTCGTCCCCGGCCAGCAGATCGGCAAGGTCGGCGCCACCGGCAACGTCACCGGCCCGCACCTGCACCTGGAGGTCCGGCCCGGCGGCGGCGCCCCGGTCGACCCGGAGAGCTGGTTCGAGCAGCGCGGCATCAACCCCTGATCCCTGCGACCCCTGCGACCCCTGCCGAGCCGCGCTGAGCCGAGCCCGGCAGCCCCGCGAGGCGCTGCGACCCGTTCGACGCCGAGGAGCCCCGGCGCGGTCCTTCGAGGACCGCGCCGGGGCTCCCGCGCGTCCGTCACGCCCCGGGCCGCTCCCCGGACTCTTCCCCGTGCGGCTCGCCCGACGGGTCGTCCCACCGGTCGTCCGACGGGTCGTCCCACCGGTCGTCCGACGGGTCGTCCGACAGGTCGTCCGACAGGTGGTCCCACCGGGGGTCCGACGGGTCGTCCGGCGTCTCCTCCGGGAGCGCCGCCAGGTAGGCGTCGATCTCCGCCTGACCGGGCTCCGCCGCCAGCTCCGGGAACTCGTCCACCAGCAGCCACGGCAGCCCCGGCACCGTCCACTCGCCGGAGAGCTCCAGCGCCGCCCCGACCGCCGCCTCCTCGAACGCCCCGAAGTCCCCGGCCAGCTCGGACGGCATCGGCCGGCCCAACGCGGTCAGCTCCGCCAGGTTCCGGTAACTGCGCTGCATCAGCCCCTGCTCCAGCAGCCGCCGCGCACCGTCCGACGCCATCCCGACCGCCAGCTCCCTGGTCCCGCCGCCCCAGCCCCCGTCGTCCACCGGGTCCAGTGTGCCGTCCTCCTCCAGCGCCGCGAACGCCGCCAGCCGCTCCTCCTCGGCCAGCCCGCCGAAGGCCTCCAGCCAGGACCGGACCGCGTCCCCGTCGGCGGTGTCCACCCCGTCGGCACGCAGCAGCAGGGTGTACAGCCGCGGCCAGGTCACCAGGTCGGCCCGGCGCAGCAGCCCGGTCGCCAGCTCGCCCTGCCACTCGGCCTCCGCGTGCAGCCGCTCCTGCCGCTTGGCGTTCAGCCGCCGCGCCGCCCGCTGGTGGTCGATCAGCAGCCGCACCGCCGCGCCGTACGCCAGCGGGTCCTCCCCCGGCGCGGGCTGGACGTACAGGTGCAGGCGTTCGTACAGCAGGTGCTCGACCGCGCCCGAGGTCAGTTCGGGCCAGCCGTCGTGCATCCTGCCCCCGCCCAGTTCCAGCAGCGCCAGCACTGCCCGGAGCGGGCCTTCCGGCACCGGCGCGCGGCCCTCCGTCTCCGCCCAGGCGAGCAGTTCGGCGGCCTTGGTGCGCGGGGCGAGCCGCAGGTCTTCGTCTTCCATAACCACGAACCGTAACCGCTGGTCGGGGGTAGGGTCGGCAGGCATGGTGCCCGTCCGACTCACCGGCCCCCGGCTGGCCATCCGCGAGTTCCACCACACCCCCGAGGACGTCGAGGCGCTGTACGCGGTCTTCGGTGACCCGGAGGCCACCCGGTACCTCCCGTTCGAGACGCGCGACCGGGAGGACTGCGCCGACCAGATCGAGCAGTACCTGGAGGAGGCCCACCAGGAGGAACGGACGGTCTACCGGCTCGCCGTCACCCGGCTCGCGGATGCCGAGGACCCGGCCGACGCCGCCCCGATCGGCAACGCCGCGCTCGGGCTCGGTGACCGCCGGTCCGCGTCGCTGGGCTACGCGCTGCGCCGCGACGTCTGGGGCCGCGGCTACGCGGGCGAGATCACCGAGCTGCTCTGCGGCCTGGCCTTCGGTGCGCTCGGCGTGCACCGGCTGGAGGCCCGGGTGGACGTCGACAACGCGGCGTCGGTCCGGGTCCTGGCCAGGGCCGGGTTCCGGCCGGAGGGCCGGATCCGGCACGACGTCCGCCCGGGCGGCCGCCGGCACGACTCCTACCGGTACGCCCTGCTCGCCGAGGAGTGGCCCGGTCCTGCGGGGCGGTGACGGGGAGGCCGGCCGGGATGCCGGGGGGAGGGGGGATAACCCCACCTCCGGTTCGCCGGGGAGCCGGATGTCCGCCGCGACGGCGTTTCGGCAGGCTTGAGGAGTCAGCAGGACACGCCGCACGAAGACCGACCCGAGGGACCGAGACCCCGCCATGAGCACCCACAGCATGCAGCGCAGCGAGTACGACGCGTACGACGCGTACGACCGCCACGACGGCGTCGTCCGTCGTACCGAGGAGCCGCCGTACGCCTGGCGGGCCCCGTTCACCTCCTACTTCTACCGCGAGCTCGGCTACACGCTGACCGGCCTGCCGGTGGTGACGGCCGGCTTCACCCTCGCCGTCACCCTGTTCTGCCTGGGCCTCGGCACCTTCGTCACCGTCCTCGGCCTGCCGGTGCTGGCCGCCCTGACCACGGCCGCCCGCGGTTTCGGCCGGCTGGAGCGGTCCCGGGTGCGCACCATGCTCGCCCTGGACGTGCCCGGCCCGGAGCCGGTCGTGGCCACCCGGCCCGGCGTCTGGGGCGGGGTCACCGCCCGCCTCGCCGACGCGGCCGGCTGGAAGGCCGTGCTCTACCAGGTGGTGATGTTCCCGTGGGCGATCCTCAGCCTCGTGATGTCGACGGTCTTCCTGACCGTGGGCTGGTCGCTCGCGCTCTACCCCGTCTACCACTGGGTCTTCCCGACCTACACCGACTGGCCCGGCTACAAGCTGTTCGACTTCTACGACAGCGACGGTGTCGAGCACGTCTTCTACGTCGAGTCGGCGCCGCAGATCGCCGGCGTCTGCCTGATCGGCCTGCTCTTCGTCTTCGTCACCCCGCAGCTGGTGCGCGGCCTGACCAACGTCAACCGGCTCGCCGCCCGGGGCCTGCTCGGCCGCTGACCGCCCGCCTCGCCCGACCGCCGCTCCGCCCGCGCTTCCCGCTCCGCCCGTGCTTCCCGCTCCTCCTGACCCCCGGCCACTCTCGGTGACCTTCCGGCCCCGCCCGCCCCGGACCACTCCGGATGCGGGCGGGGCCGGCCCGTGTTCGGATGGCCACGATGGCCTCCCGAACCGCGATCCGCACCGCCGCCGCCCGGCCCGCCGGCCCCTTCGCCACAGCGCCCGCGGCCCCGCACGCGGCGTCCGGCACCCTGGTGACCTCCCGTCCGCTGGACGAGTACTGCGGACTCTTCGGCCTCACCCGGGCCCGGCTCGCCGCCCTTCCCGGGCCCCTGCTGGACTGCCCCGGCGGCGCCGCCGGACTGGTCGCCGAGGCCCGCACGCTCGGCTGCCGGGCCATCGCCACCGACCCCGTGTACGCCCGGCCGACCGCCGAGATCGCCGCCCTGGCGCTGGCCGCGCGGTCCGTGATGGCCGCCACGATGGCCGCCCGCCCCGAGCTCTACCCGGCGCCCCGGCACTGCCCGCCCGACCGCTACCTGCGCAGCTGGGACCGCGCCCGCCGACTGTTCGCCGCCGACCGCGCCGCCCACCCCGAGCAGTACGTGGCGGCCGCGCTGCCCCGGCTGCCCTTCGCGGACGGCACCTTCGCGCTCACCCTCAGCGGCTTCCTGCTCTTCGCCTACCCGGAGCTGTTCGGGGCGGACCGGCAGCTGGCCGCGCTGGCCGAACTGGTCCGGGTCACCGCCCCCGGCGGCGAGGTCCACGTCCACCCGCTGTACGACGGAGAGGGGCGGCGCAGCGCCCGGCTCGACACCGTCCGGTTCGCCCTCGGCGAGCTCCGGATCGCCAGCGAGATCCGCATCGTCCCCCCGGTCGGCGGCGGCCGGCGCCGGCGCGTCCTGGTGCTCCGGAGAGTCGGCCGCCCGCCCCGGGGCGGCCCGGGGTAACGGCGTCCTCCCGGGCCCGTCCGGTCCTGGGGCCAGGCCCCGGCACCCGGCCTACGGTGTGCCGGTCTGCTGCGCCGCGGCCGGCTGCGCTCCCGCTGCCGTGGCCCCGGCCTCCACCGGTCCGGCCTGCTGCGGGAGGAAGACCGGCGTGTCCAGGCGGGACAGTATCTTCTCCGCCAGCCAGCTCCGGTCGGAGCCGTAGGGGATCCCGTCCGGGGCCATCAGCCGGCCCGCCACCGCCTCGTGCAGCCGCCGGGCCTCGCCGTCCGGCAGCCGGGAGAGCAGCCCGCGGGCCGCCAGCAGCGCGTGGTACTGCTCGAAGCCGGAACGCGGACGCTCGATCGCCTCCAGCACGCTCGTCAGGTCGGCCAGCGCCGGATCGCCCTGCATCAGGGCGAGGGCCTGGATCCGCCGGCCCTCCGAGCCGTCCGCGAACAGCTCCCGCACCTGGTCCGCCGTCAGCGCCGAGCGCCGCGCCGTCGACCGGACCTCGGCCACCACGCTCTCCGGGCCGGCCGCGAGACCGGGGGGCAGCACCGAGCCGGGCAGGTCGCCCGGCCGCTCCGTACTGGTGCCCACCAGACCCAGGTGCTGCATCGCCCGCATCCGCAGGTCCTCCGCACCGACCTTGTCGCCCTTGCGGTCCCGGTCCTGGCCGGCGAGGAAGAGGTCCAGCGCCTGATCCGCGTCGGAGAGCACCTGCGGCAGCGCCAGCCGGGTCAGCAGCCACCCGGCCAGGAAGCCGAGCAGCAGGAAGTAGAGGACCAGCGCCGCCGAGAACGGCACCGCGTCCGCGTCACCGCCCAGGACGGGCGCGAGGGCCGTCCCGAGCTGGTGCAACCGCTCGCCGAGCGAGCCGAGCTGGGTCAGTCCGACACCGAGCAGCACCTTGGTCAGCCAGTCGGAGACCTGCTCCAGATTGGTGTTCGGCGCGTACGAGCCGTGCGGCTCGGAGCCGCCGGTGGCGGTGCGCACCCGGGGCACCCCGAACAGGAAGCCCAGCGCGCCGCCGACCATGACCGCCGCGCAGGCCACCACCAGGCCGCCGCCCAGCGCCTGCCACGGTCGTGCGCGCCCCAGGGAGAACAGCAGCAGCCCGAGCGCCCCCGTGCCCAGCAGTGCCCCGGCCGCCGTCCGCTGCGCCGTCCGCATGGCCGCCGCACCGCCGGTCCGCCGTGTCGTCCCCGCCATCGCCCACCCCCCGTGCCCGTGCCGCTCCGCTCCGGAGTGCGCGCCGACTCTAGCGGGGATGCCCTCGGAGCATCCCGGGAAACGCCCGCAGCCGCGCCCGGCGGTCCTCGGGCCCCGGGCGGTGCCCGGAGAGGGGACACGGCCCGGGCCCGGACATGCAGACGGCCCGCGGGCTGCTCCTCGGTGCCGGACCCCGCGAGAGGTCCGGCACCGAGGCACCGGGGATGTTCCGGTGAGCCCGCGGGCCGGGTGACTGCTATGGATTTCGCCTGCCGGAGGCCAGGGGCCTCACCCTGCGCAGGCAGGGCCGCTCTAGCGAGCAGCCACCTCACACATCCTGATGGAACTCAAGCTCAATCCAGATCCGCCAAAGCACCCGCCACGAGTGAGCGCGCTGCTGCGCCCCGGACTGCGCCCTGTGCGAGCCGTTCAAATGCTCGGGTGTACAGATCCACCTGGCTGGGTTGCGTGAGTGTGGAGGCAGCATCCAGCGTGTCGGCGTGGACCCTGGTGGCATCGAAGATCGTGAAGGTCGGCATGGGCCAGACGGTCCGCTGTGCCGCGAACGGGATGATGCCCAGAGCGACGTTCGGAAGATCCATGACTCCGAGCAGGTGGCCGAGCTGTGCCGCCATGGTCTCGGCACTGCACACGCGGTACCGCAAAACTGACTCCTCCAGCACGAACGAGAACCGACGTGCGCCGTTGCTCAACACCGCGTTACGCCTCATACGGGCCACCACGGCGTCACTCACGTCGTCGGGGGTTCCCCGGAAGTCGGCGATGGACGACAGCAGAGCGGCGGCATACCTGGGAGTCTGGAGGAACCCGGGGATGACGTCGGAGACGTAGGCCCGGAACTGCCTGGTCTGTTGGTACAGGTCGCCCGTGGACTCTTGCAGGCGGCGGAGCCCACTCCGCTGGAGCCGTCTCCACTGCACATGAGCATCGGCGGACTGCCTGTTGGCGGCGATCAGGTCAGGGGCTTGATCGCCGGCCCCGCAGGCGTCGCACCAGGCCCTTATGTCTGCGTCAGAGGGACGTGTCCTGGCGTTCTCGATCCGGGATGACTTCGATTCTGACCAGCCGCACCTGACGGCCAGCTCCCGCCCGCTGATCCCGGCATCCTTCCGAATCTCGCTCAGCCGACCGGCAAGGGCTTCGCGAGCCTTCTGAACGTTCGAAGAGGGGTGCGCGGGCATGGAGCCGGCCTCGTCAGACTTCGTACAGATGGTGCGGGATCGCGCGCTCCCAGACTGCTTCGAAGGCAGCGGTGCACAGCTTTACGGTCTCCGGGTCTGCCGTGATCTCATCTTCGACCACCGCGCCGTCGCCGGAGAAGTGGTGCACGCGGAGCAGCGCACCGTCGAACAGCCAGAAGTCATTCGCCGGTAGGGGGATACCCGCGGCCTGCCGCCGTGGCAGCCAACGGACCTCCTCACCTGCCGTGACGTTTGCGTGGGTGACGTAGTGCTCCCACCGGATGTACTCGGACACGGGCTCTGAGACGATCCGAGCGCGACGGATCGCCACACCCCGAGCCACCGCATCCGCGATCAACTGATCATAGGAATGCCACCAGGACTCGCGGTCCTCCCAGTTGATCCGCTCGCCGTGCTGCCATCCCTCGAATCGCTCCGTCGAAGCGTAGGAGTCCCGCAGCTCCAGATGAACCGCGGACCGCTCGCACTGCCCAAGCAGCTCAGCGAAGTCGGGCACGCTCAATGGCATCACACGCCTCCCTGATCACCGGCACCATCCGGGCCGGAATCCTGCTGATGGTTTCACTGTCGGGCACCGGCCCGTTCGCGGGGCTGCTTCCCTCACAGTCCGCCTGAGTCTCAGGGCTCGGCTTCCATCCCTGGAACAGGATCTCTTGAGCCTCCAGGTCCACCCACACGGTGGGGCAGTGGTCCCGGTCGGTGTCGGGGTCGATGCCCACGAACTCTACGGCCATGGCCGGCTCCCTGGTCTAGGTGCTTGCTCGGGCTTGCACAAGGCTCGCCGAGCAGCAGGCAGAGCGTCAATACAGCTACGTGACAACGCGATTGGCGTGCAAGCTCCTGCAAGTTCGTAGAGCCCGCCCTGTCGCCGTCCGTAGCGTCGTCTGCGTCGGTAAGTCAGGCGGCGGAGGGAACATCCGTGTCGAATGCGGAGGCTGAACCGGCGAGCGCGCTGGCGGAGCACGGCCCGGTGCCGGCATTGGCGCGCGCCGCCGAAGCCGTCGGTCGGGAAATCCTGCGTGAGTGGCCGCCGTGCACGTGCGGCAAGCCGGAGTGTCCGGACGGAGCGGCAGACGAGTGAAGATCTGCGACGACTGGCGAGACCGGACGCCGTCCACCCCCGCGCAGCGCGCCCAGGATCGGCGGGGCCCCGTGCCGGGTCGTCGAAAGGGTCGTACGGCCTGGCACGGGCCCCAGGAAGCTCCCGCTCCGATCGGCGTTCCCTGGACAGCGCGCCGACCGGAGCGGGGCCCGCAACACCGAACGACCCGGCCACCATCCGGCGGTCGGTTCCCGCAGTGCGAGGAGGCACCAGTATGCGCGAGGACCCGCCCGAGAGGCCGCCCGGTCCGATGCCGCCGGACGCCATCACCACGGCCGCCGTCAACTTCGAGTAGAGGAGAGCGCAATGCCCGTTGGGATCATCGAGTCCAAGCACAAGGGTGCCGAGAAGCCCCCGCCGAAGCACGCGGGCAAGCCGGCCCCGGAGCAGCCCGCGCCCGACCCGAAGTAGTACCCGTCACGCTGGTGGGTCCCCGTCGTGTACGCGGCGGGGACCCGCCCTCGGAGGAACGACCATGGACCCTGACCGGCTCCACATCTCGTACAACATGAGGCAGTTCGCAGATGAGGCGTGGACCGCCCGCGCCGAGCGGTGGACGGCCAAGTTCTACGTTCCCGACCAGGAGATCGGCGCTGCCAACATCACCCGCGTGGTTCCCGGAGTGGCTTCGAATCCCCGTGCAGCGCTGGAGGCCGACCCCGGGTTACTCGACCGTATCCCGCGTGTGATCTTCACCGAGGACGGCGCCCTCGTACCCGCACTGGCCATGCTGCGTCCCCCGCTGTTGCTCCTGCTGGAGTCGGTCCACGTTACCGACGAGTGGCGAGGCAAGGGGGTGGGCATGGCCTTGGCCGTCACGGCACTGCGACGGTTGGCTGTCCCCGGGACGGTGGCCGTCTGCTACCCGGCTCCGATTCACGATCACGGACCAGGCGAACCGTGCTCCTACGAGTCGGATGACCCCGAGATCCGGCGGCCCGACGAAGAGGCCGTGACCAAGCTCCAGAAGGCATGGGAGCGGCAGGGCTTCGCACATCTCGACCAGGGCGTCCACACCCTGGTTCTTGCCTGAGCTCGCCTGGCAGGGCCGTGCCCCGCCCGGTCCCGTCCCGCTCATCAACTCCGGCCGTGCGGAGTCTGCTCGGATGGACACATGCCGAACCCCCGGGGCCTCGACCTGAGGGTGTCCCGGGGGCTCGACAACTTCTGCGCGTTCCCGTCCGTCGGGCTACGACTAGGCCGTAACCTCGACGGAGGCGCGCCCGAGCGAGTCGAACGCGCACACGTGCGCAGTTGCGTAGTTACTCAACTCAGGATCACCTCCTTTCAGTGTGCCGCCACGATAGGCAGGTCCACCGGAGGAGAGCAACGGATTTATTCTCAGGCGGACTTGAGCTGGTCCTGCAGCTTGGCGAAGTCGATCACGTTGTCGGCCGGCGGGGCCTGGATGGTGAGCGGCTTGTCGTAGTCGGTGAAGTCGATCTGGCCGCCCTCGGTGCCGCTCTTCTTCTCGACCCGCAGCGGGTAGAACTTGCCCTCGGTGGCGACGTGGATCGTCGACTCCTCGCCCTTCCGGTCCTTCACCTTGAGGCTGAAGGCCTTCTGGCCGTTGACGGTGGCGGCCCCGCCCTTGGTGGCCTCGCTCTTGCCGGAGTCGTCCGAGACGATCTTCGCGGTGAAGTCCTTGAGGTTGCAGACCGAGGTGAGGTCCTTCATCTCGGAGTCCTGGAGGCCCGACAGGTAGCGGCCCTTGAACAGCTCGGCGGCCTTCGCCCCCTCCTTGCCCGCGATGGCGGTCCAGAACTCCTTGTCCGGCTTCACGTACGACTGCTTGCCGTCGCTGATGATCTCGAACTTGCCCATGCCCGGCATGCTCATGGTGCCGGTGCACTGGCTCTTGGTGTCGAGGGCCAGGTCGATGGTCATCTTGCCCTCGTCCATGGCGATGTCGCCGGTGATCTTCACGGACGTGGCGGCGGACAGGGCGTCCTTGGTCGCCTGCTCGATCTCCTGGGCGCTGAGCTTCTCGGTGTCCAGCTTCGGGGCCGCCCCGGCCTTGCTCTGGGTGTCCCCGCAGGCGGTGGCACCGGCCGCCAGCAGCAGACAGATCGCGGCGGTGCCGGCAAGGCGCTTCGACAGCATGAGTGCGTTCCTAACTCGGCGCGATGGTCCGCGTCCGAACGAGTGACTTTGCACTTCAGTATGCTTTACGGCTTTTTTAGGGGATCTTGACCGGGGCCGCTGTTACAGGTTCGTGGCAGGACCGTGCCGTCGCCGAGTTCGGAGCGGGAACGGCGAAGGCCCGGAGGACGAATCCTCCGGGCCTTCCGCTACTGAGTAGCGGGGACAGGATTTGAACCTGCGACCTCTGGGTTATGAGCCCAGCGAGCTACCGAGCTGCTCCACCCCGCGTCGGTAAACACAACTATACGGGGGAGCCACCCGAATGGGAAATCGGTTCCCCGGCGGCCCCCGGACCGCCCGCAGGACCACCCCCCGGGCGGGTCCCGGAGCCGCCCCGGAACCGGCGCGGGAGCCCGCCCCGGAACACGCCCGCGAGGGGGCCGCCGCGCCGTCCGGACACCGTGCCCCTCCCGCGGTGCGAGGCGTGCCGGGAGGTCCGTGCGCGGGCCCAGGCGGCGAAGCAGACCAGCGCCGCGAAGCACGGCACCATCAGCACCGCGTACACCAGCAGGAACCCGCGGGTGCCCAGGTCGGCGGCCGCGTTCCAGGTGCCGTGCAGCGCCATCGACAGCACCAGCCCGGCCGGCGCCGCCAGCCGGGCCAGCAGGCGCCGCCCGGTGGTGAGCGTGAGGGCCAGGCCCAGTCCGGTCAGCGCGGTGAACAGCGGGTGGGCGAACGGCGAGAGCAGGCCGCGCAGGACGAAGGTCTGTACGGTGCCGTCGAAGTCCCGCAGGCTGGGCGCCTCGCCGAGCCCGATGCTGTCCAGCCGCTGCTGCTGGTCGTCGGTGAAGGCCCGGCCCAGGTAGAGCGCGTTCTCGGTGAAGGCGAAGCCGCAGGCGGTGATCCCGCCCAGGACCACCCCGGCGGCCAGCGTGCGCGGCCGGTACCGGGCCCGTCGGTGGTCGCGGGTCGGCGGGGCGGGGCGCAGGTAGGGCAGCGGGCGCAGGTAGGGGCGGAGCCGGAGCCGTCCACGGGCGTGCGCGAGGGCGGGGCGGCGGTCGTACCCGCGGGGCTGCCGGGGGCCGGACAGCGTGCGCAGCACGGAGGCACAGGGGCGGTCCGAGCCCCGGCCGGTACATCGGAGCCGCGTGCCGAGCGGGAGCAGCAGGACGAGCAGGGCGGCGCCCTTGGCGCTCTCCTCGATCACCGGGGTCACCAGGTCGGCGCCGAGCACCTCGCCGAGGCTGCCCTGGTGGGCGGTCAGGTAGCTGTTGGTCCAGCCGTTGGCGAGGATCGCGAACGTGGTGGCGGCGCAGGCGCCCCAGCCGAGGCAGAAGACGGTGTGCCGCAGGGGGACCCGGGCGGTCTGGTTGAGCCAGGCGAGGCCGCCGAGCACGAACGGCAGCGGGACCAGGGCCAGCCCGAGGCCGACCAGCAGTCCGGTGGTCCCGGTCTGCCGGCGGACCAGATGGAGGATCAGCACCCCGCAGCCGGTCAGGGCCAGGACGGCGGTCGCGGTGACGGAGGAGGTCGCGGCCGAGCGGGCGGCGCGGCCGGCCCGGGCCGCTCGGGGCGGGCGCCCCGGCCGGGACGCCGGCGGGCCGGCCGGGGGATCGGCGGCGGGGTCAGCGG
>NZ_JBEXNT010000046.1:0-58948 GCF_040611255.1 Kitasatospora sp. NPDC002965
GCGGCGGCGGGCGCGGCCGCCTCGGAGATCCAGCCGGCCCCGCCGGCGGCGGGCGCACCGGCACCCGGCGGGGTGTAGGCGGTGAACGCGGTGGAGCCGGTGAGGCCCTGGATCGGCTGCGGGCAGACCACCGAGGTCCGCTCGACCTGCGCCGAGGCGGCGGTGGCGGTGGTCGCGGCCGGGGTCGCCGGCGGGCGGAGCGAGGCGATCCCGAACACCGCCGCCAGCACCACGGCGGCGGCCAGCAGCGACTGGGTGGTCCTCGCCGCGCCGGAGCCCTTCGGAGCGGCGCCGGACTGCCCGGCGGCCCCCTCGGTCTGCGGGTCGGACTTCTTCTTGAACGCGGGCTTCTTCATCGCGGGTCAGCTCCCCGATCCGTGGTGGTGCGGGTACCGGCCCGGCCCGTGCGGATCGTTCGGGTCATTCGGACTGTTCGGGTCGTAGTAGGGCTCGGGCTGCGGCTGCCCCGGCACCCACGGCTGCTGCCCGGTCTGCTGGTACTGGTCGTAGCCGTACGCCGGGTCCTGCGGGTCCTGCTGCTGGTACGGGTCGTAGCCCGGGGTCTGCGGGTAGGCCTGCGGCTGGTAGCCGTCCTGCCCGTAGCCCGCCCCGCCGCCGTACGGCGCGGCCACCGGCTGCTGCGCGGTGTAGGGGTCGTAGCTGTACGGGTCGGCCTGCTGGTAGGCCTGGTACGGGTCCGCGTACGGCTCGGACTCCTGGGCGGCGGCGGCCGCCCGGACCGCGCCGCCCGACGGGTCGCCGGCGGCCTGGGCCGGGACCGCACCCGGCCGGCCCTCGTACACGCCGCCGTCCGGGTCGCCGTGCTCCGGGCCGTCGCCGGCCTCGCCGCCCTCGGCGCGCTCGGCCATCCGGCGGGCCCGGCGGCTGCCGGGGGCGGGGGCCTGCGCCTGGGCCGCGGCGGCCAGTGCGGCGGCGGCCACCACGTCCTCCGGGAGGTCGTCGTCCTTGTGGCTGCGCCGGCCGGGCAGGGCCAGCACCAGGACGGTCAGGCCGAGCAGCAGCTGGGCCCAGATCCAGCCGGTGTGCAGCAGGCTGCCCTCCCGGGTGACGGCGAGCTTGCCGCCGGCCGCCGGGAGCTTGAAGCCCTGCGCCCAGCCGTCGACGGTGGTCGCCTCCAGCGCGGTGCCGTCCAGGGTGGCCTGCCACTCGGGGCCGACGGCCTCGGCGAGCCGGAGGACCCGGCCCTCGGGACCGGCCGGGACGGTGGTGGCGATGTCGCGTTCGCCGGACGGGACCACCACCGGGACGGCGCCCGGGGCGGTGATCAGGGCGCGGGTCGCCGGGGTGCCGTCGACCTGCCAGAGCGCGGCGCCGCCGTCCTGGTTGGCCTTGACCAGGCCGGGGGTGGTGTCGAGGACGTCCTTGAAGGCGCCGATCAGCGGCTGGTCGACCAGGACGTAGGCGATGCCGTACCCGGCGAGCGCGACCGCCTGGTCGGCGCCGGAGCCGGCCAGCAGGCTGCCGACCGTCCGGTCCAGGCCCGCGGTGGTGCCGGTGGCCGGGTCGACGGTGGACTCGGCCTGGCCGAGCGTCAGCCCGGCGCCGCGGACCACGGTGTAGCTGACCGAGCCGCCCTTCCGGTCGCCGGTGACGACCAGGGTGCGGGAGCGGTCGGAGGTGCCGGCCTGCTCCGCGATGAAGGCGGGTACCTGGGCGGAGCGGGCCCGGTGCAGCGGTCCGTCGGCGCCGGTGACCGCCCACCAGAGGCCGGTGCCCAGCGGGGCGAGCACCGCGGCGGCCACCACCAGGGCGGCGACGGGCTGGCGCCAGCCGAAGGCGATGCCGGCCACGCGGGTGTTGGCGCCGTCGGCGCCGATCGCGGCGGCGGCGAGCAGGGCGATGCCGGCCAGCAGGGTGGCCGGGCCGGACCACGCGGGGATGTCCGGGCCGCCGGAGGCCGGGGTCACCGAGGTGCCGGCGACCGCGACCGCGAAGAGCAGTCCGGCCCCGGCCGCGCCCCAGGCGGCGAGCACCGCGCGGCGGCGGTCGGCCCGGAGCAGGGCGGCCAGCGCGGCGAGCACCACGCCGGCGGAGAGCCAGACCGGCGGCACCCCGGCGCCACCCGGGTTGACCATGAGCAGGCCGGCCGCGGAGGGGACGGCGCCGTGCGGGCCGGGCAGGCCGGCCTCCAGCAGCAGCCGCTGGGGGTGCGACAGCACCTGGAACGACCAGGGGGCGAGCACCGCCACCGGAAGCGCGAGGATCACCAGGACGCGCAGGCCGAGCAGGCGCAGCGCGGCGACGCCGGAGCCGAAGGCACCGCCCCGGACCACCGCGGCGACCAGCATGGCCAGGCAGAGCGGGACGGCCAGGGCCCAGGCCAGCGGGACGAACGCGGTGGCCAGGGTGAGCAGCAGGACGGTCATCCAGACGGGGCGCCAGCCCGGCCGGGCGCCCTTGGCGGCGCTCTCGGCGCGGATGCCGAGGCCGGCGCCGATCGCGGCGGCGCGGGCCAGCGGCGGCAGCAGGACGGCGAGGACGGCGGTGCCGATCCGGCCCTGGGCGAGTGCACCGGTGGCGGCGGGCAGCAGCGCGTAGGTGGCGCTGGCCCAGGCGCGGACCAGCTTGGAGTCGATCAGCGGCCGGGAGACCAGGTAGGCGCTGACCGCCGAGAGCGGAACGGCGAGGACGACCAGCAGGGTGACCGCGAGGTCGGCGTGGTCGAACAGGATCCAGGAGAGCACCGACAGCACCGCGAGGTAGGGCGGCGCCGCGGAGGTGGAGCCGGTGCCGACCGGGTGCCAGGCGTCGGCGTACATCGACCAGAGGCCGGCGGCGCCGTCGGACGCGGGCAGCAGGGCGCCGCCGAAGAGTGCGCCGCCGCCGAACAGGCCGCGGCAGGCGACCAGGGCGAACACCAGCAGGGCGGCGAACAGGACCGGCGCGGGGCGCCGGGCCAGCTTCTTGATCAGCGTGAACTGCTCGACGACCAGGTCCTCGGCGTCCTCGTCGCCGGGGCCGGCCTCGACCGAGCCGTGCCGGCCGGCTCCGGCGTCGTCCGCTCCCCCTATGCCGAGCGAGCCGACCACACTTTCGACGGCGAGGCGGGCGGTGGCGCCGGGTGCGGGGAAGAGCGTCCGGTCGTCCAGGGCGTCGGCGGCGCGGGCCCGGGCCCGGCGTTTGCGGGCGGCCAGCAGACGGGGGAAGCGGACCAGCTCGTGGCCGAGGCCGGCCAGCTCGTCGAAGGCCTGCTTCGGGTCCTTGCCGAGCAGGTTGGCGACCACCCGCAGCACGGTGCCGAGCACCAGCCGGAGCAGGACGTAGGGGAAGAGCACGCCCTTGGAGTTGGCGAGCAGGGTGTAGACGGCGCCGGCCTTGTCCATCCGGTGCGGGTGGGCGGGGCCGCAGTCGATGGCGCGGCGCTCGCGGCTGGCGGCCTCGGCGTGCCGCAGCACGGCGTCGGGGGCGACGACGACCCGGTGGCCGGCCGCGTTGACGCGCCAGCAGAAGTCGGCGTCGTCGCGCATCAGCGGCAGGGCCTTGTCGAAGCCGCCGAGCTCCTCGAAGACGTCGCGGCGCACCAGCATGCCGGCGGAGGAGACGGCGAGCACCGGGCGGACCTGGTCGTGCTGGCCCTGGTCCTGCTCGCGGCGGTCGAGACCGGTCCAGCGGCGGCCGGAGCGCGCGATGCTGATGCCGACCTCCAGCAGCTGGCGCCGGTCGTACCAGCTGCGCAGCTTGGGGCCGACCACGGCGGCGCTGGGGGTGGAGTCGGCGACCTGGAGGAGGCGGCGCAGCGCGTCGGTCTGCGGCTCGCAGTCGTCGTGCAGCAGCCAGAGCCACTCGATCGGCTGGGTCTCCCGGGGGCCGCCGCGGCCGAGGTCGTCGTCCTGGCCGAGCGGGTCGCCGAAGTCGTCCCAGCCGCCGGTGACCGGGTCGTAGCCGGAGGGGTCGAGGCGGTAGGGCAGGTCCTCGGGCCGCAGCGGCGGGCTGTTGAAGACGGCCTCGGCGACGGCGGTGCCGAAGCCCGCCCGGCGGCCGAGGACGGTCGGGCCGCTCTCGGGGAGCCAGTCGGCGAGGGTGTCGGCGAGCAGTCGCGGAGAGTCGTCGGTGGAGCCGGTGTCGACGGCGAGGATCCGCTGGACCTGGCGGTCCTGGCCGAGCAGGCCCGCGAGGGCCTGGGGCAGCCAGCGGGCGCCGTCGTGCGAGACGATCACGGCGGTGACCAGGTGACGCGGATAGGCGGGCGGCCTGCTGGCGGAGAGTCCGCTCTGGTGGCTGTAGACGGTCATCGCGTGCGCGGGCCCCAGTTCTCGGTGGACACAGCCGGTGAACGGCAACCGGATGGCGCACCACACTAACGGCTCCGGGTGGCCGCTCCGTCCACGGAGTCCGTGCGAGCGGTGCAGGGGCCGTGGAGAAAGGGCCGGGAACGCGAAGGCGCCTCACCACCGGGGTGAGGCGCCTTCAGGGCGGTGCGGGTGTCCGGCCGCGGTCGCCGCCGGGGTTCGCGGAGGGTCGGGAGGGTCCGGAGCGGTGGCCGGGCCCGGAGGCCGGACCGGTCAGACGGCGCTCTTCTTGAGCCGACGGCGCTCGCGCTCGGAGAGGCCGCCCCAGATGCCGAACCGCTCGTCGTTGGCCAGGGCGTACTCCAGGCACTCGGAACGGACCTCGCAGGCGAGGCAGACCTTCTTGGCCTCGCGGGTCGAGCCGCCCTTCTCCGGGAAGAAGGACTCGGGGTCGGTCTGGGCGCACAGCGCGCGCTCCTGCCAGCCGAGTTCCTCCTCCTCTTCGATGCCGTCACCGATCAACAGCTCAAAGAGCTCGCTCATGTGGCGCGCCTCCTCTGCCCCTATTGGCGTCCCCGTGGTTGCCGTTGCCTCGTGCGGCCGACGACACGAGTGAAATTACAGTTGCGTCACTCTGGCCCAGTCAAGCCGAGCTCTGGTATTGGGGCCAGGATTCACTCCCCGGCACCAAGCCGTTACGAATAGTGTACATAACCGGACACATGGGACCTGTCGCCCGATTGCCTCGAACGTTCATGAACCGTTCGCCATCAGGGGCCGAATGACGCGCACTCACCTGCACAGGCCGGTCATCGGGCTGCCTTCCCGGCGATCTTCTCATCGAAACATAGAGGGTGATTTATCACCCCATCGGTTAGTTCATGGCCGATATCACCTGAATGTCCGCTCTCCGGAGTTGACACCGCACCCGCGGATGCGGTCTCCTTTCCCCTATGTCAGAGTTCGCCAGCCCCCGGAGCGGTTCCACGCTCCGCCGTGCCGTGAACTCCTGTTGTCGCCTCTGTTCCTGCCGCTGTATCTAGGCGCCCGCCGTCCCACCGCGCGCCGCCCAGGAAGCACAGAGGCCGCCCGCGATTCCCGCCCCAGGACATCCCGGATCCGGCTGATCCCCTGACGAACCAGCCATCCGAGGACGACTCCCGTGCGAATGATCCGCATCCGCAAGCGGAACCGCGACCGCAACAAGCTCATCCACCGCGGTCCCGGTGCCGCACACCCGGCTACCCCGGTCCGCCCGACCCATGCCTGGACGGACGGACTCAGCGACGTTTCCATCGCCGGCGACCCGCTGGCCTTCCCGCACCTCGCCCGCACCGACCTGCCCAGCCACCCCACCACCGTCGCCGGCTACGCCCAGCTGGTCCGCGAGATCGCCGCCGACCGCTCCCGCTGGGAGCCGCTCGTCCGCTACGACGCGCTCACCCGCTGGTACTCCCGGCTGGAGACCGGCCCCGGCTACGAGGTCTGGCTGCTCAGCTGGCTGCCCGGCCAGAGCAGCGGCTTCCACGACCACGGCGAGTCCAACGGCGTCATGACCGTCGTCCGGGGCGAGCTGGTCGAGCGCTCGCTCACGCACGCGGGCGAGGGCGCCCGGACGCTGCGCCCCGGCGGGCAGCGCGTCTTCTCCTCCGGCTACCTGCACGAGGTGGTCAACGGCTCGCTGGAGCCGGCCGTCTCCATCCACCTGTACACCCCCGGTCTGACCGCGATGAACCAGTACGGCGGCGCCGCGGTCCCCGAGCAGCACGCCGAGCAGCACGCCGACCGGGAACCGCAGCAGCACCCGCAGGAGCAGGCCGGAGCCCACTGACCCGGGACCCGGCGACGGACGGTCGAGGGTCGGGCTGACGACCCGTCGGCGCGTGGCAGGATGGGCGCATGCGCATCGTGGCACTGGCAGGCGGGATCGGCGGAGCGCGTTTCCTGCGCGGACTCCGGGAGGCCATCGGTCCCGAGGACGAGATCACCGTCATCGGCAACACCGGTGACGACATCCACCTCTACGGGCTGAAGGTCTGCCCCGACCTCGACACCGTGATGTACACCCTCGGCGGAGGAATCCACGAGGAACAGGGCTGGGGCCGCACCGACGAGACCTGGTCGATCAAGGCCGAGATGAAGGAGTACGGCGTCGGCCCCGAGTGGTTCGGGCTCGGCGACCGCGACTTCGCCACCCACCTCGTCCGCAGCCAGATGCTCACCGCCGGCTACACCCTCAGCCAGGTCACCGAGGCGCTCTGCGTCCGCTGGCGGCCCGGCGTGCGACTGCTGCCCATGAGCGACGACCGGATCGAGACCCACGTCCGGATCACCGACGAGCAGGGCACCCGGGCGATCCACTTCCAGGAGTACTGGGTCAGGCTGCACGCCGCCGTCGACGCCGAGGCCATCGTCCCGGTCGGCGCCGACACCGCCAAGCCCGCACCCGGCGTGCTGGAGGCCATCGCCGCCGCCGACGTCATCCTCTTCCCGCCGTCCAACCCGGTCGTCTCGATCGGCACCATCCTCGCCGTGCCCGGCATCCGCGCCGCGGTGGCCGCCGCGACCGCGCCCGTGGTCGGGCTCTCCCCGATCATCGGCGGCGCGCCCGTCCGGGGCATGGCCGACAAGGTGCTCGCCGCCGTCGGCGTCGAGGCCACCGCCGAGGCCGTCGCGCTGAACTACGGGAGCAGGGCGGCGCTGCGGGACGGCACGGACGAGGGCGGCCCCGGACACCGGGAGGGCCTGCTCGACGGCTGGCTGGTCGACACCGCCGACGAGGCCTCCGTGGCCGCCGTCGAGGCGGGCGGCATCGCCTGCCGGGCCGTCCCGCTGCTGATGACCGACGTCCCCACCACCGCCGAGATGGCCAGGGCCGCCCTCGCGCTCGCCGAGCAGGTGCGCGCGTGACCCTGACCGTCCTCCCCGTCACCGGACTGCCCGAGATCGACGAGAGCTCCGACCTCGCCGGGCTGATCGCCAAGGCCGCGGCGTACGAGGACGGCGACATCCTGCTCGTCACCTCCAAGGTGATCAGCAAGGCCGAGGGCCGGGTGCTCCGGGCCACCGACCGGGAGTCCGCGATCGACGCCGAGACCGTCCGGGTGATCGCCCGGCGCGGCAGCATCCGGATCGTCGAGAACCGCAACGGCCTGGTCATGGCCGCAGCCGGCGTCGACGCCTCCAACACCGCCCCCGGCACCGTCCTGCTGCTCCCCGAGGACCCGGACGGCTCGGCCCGCGCCCTGCGCGCCCGCCTCCAGCAGCTGACCGGCCGCCGGCTCGCCGTCGTCGTCACCGACACCTTCGGCCGCCCCTGGCGCAACGGGCTCACCGACGTCGCCATCGGCGCCGCCGGGCTGCCCGTCCTGGAGGACCACCGGGGCCGCACCGACTCGCACGGCAACGAACTGGCCCTCACCGTCACCGCCACGGCCGACGAGCTCGCCGCCGCCGCCGACCTGGTGAAGGGCAAGGCCACCGGCACCCCGGTCGCCGTGGTCCGCGGCCTCGGCCACCTCGTCACCGCCGAGGACGGCGAGGGCGTCCGGCCGATCATCCGCCCCGCCACCGAGGACATGTTCCGGCTCGGCACCTCCGAAGCGGTCCGACAGGCCGTCACCCAGCGGCGCACCGTCCGCGCCTTCACCTCTGAACCGGTCGACCCCGGCGCCGTCCGGCGCGCCGTCGCCGCCGCGGTCACCGCACCCGCACCGCACCACACCACGCCCTGGCGGTTCGTCCTGCTGGAGACCCCCTCGGTGCGGACCGAGCTGCTGGACGCGATGCTCGCCGCCTGGCGACGCGACCTCGCCGGACTCGACGGCTGGGACGAGGAGAAGATCGCCCGCCGTACCGCCCGCGGCGACGTCCTGCGGGCCGCGCCCTACCTGGTCGTGCCCTGCCTGGTGATGGACGGCTCGCACGACTACCCCGACGCGCGCCGGACCACGGCCGAACGGGAGATGTTCACCGTCGCGATCGGCGCCGCCGTGCAGAACCTGCTGGTCGCCCTGGCCGGCGAGGGCTACGGCTCGGCCTGGGTCTCCTCCACCATGTTCTGCCGCGACACCGTGCGGGAGGTGCTGGACCTCCCCGGTCACTGGGACCCGATGGGCGCCGTGGCCGTCGGCCGCCCCGCGGAGCCGCCGCGCAGCCGCCCGGAGCGCACCGCCGACGCGTTCGTCGAGGTGCGGTAGCCGCACCGGGACACGGGAGCGACCGACGCCGGGATCAGCTGCCGAGGCCGTCCGGCAGCAGCCGGAAGGCGTCGTGGTTGCTCAACGGCCGGATCGCACGGAAGTGGCGCCGGTCGGCCGTCAACACCGCGTCGGTGCGGAACTCGGCTGCCGACGCGACGTTGACCGCGCCGGTCAGGCCGACGTTCAGCGCCGGGTACCTGCGCATCACGACCCTGGCCGCCGCGAGGCGCGAGGCGACCTCCGGCACCTCGAAACGGCCGACGGCACACTTGTCGATCACGTCGTCGAGGATGCGCATCGCCCCGGCCGGGCCGAGCGCCCTGGTGGCCAGGTGGTCCAGCTCCGCGAGGACCAGCGGCGAGATGACCGGATGGCCCACGGTCCGCAGGGCCTTTGGGCAGGCGACGTGATCGGGTTCGTCCCCCGCGTTCGGGTCAGCGGTGGCGGTGGTCGTTGGGGGCGAGGCGGGGGCCGAAGCGGGGTGCCTGGGCGCCGGTGGAGGCGAGCAGGCGGCAGAGCCGGTGGCGGTGCGGACGGTACGGCTCCAGCAGGGCCAGCATCTGGGCGTCGTCGCTGCGCACCCGGCCGGCCAGCGCCCAGCCGACCGTGTTCGGGAGGTGGAAGTCGCCGACCGAGACCGCGTCCGGATCCCCGTTGCTGCGCTGCAGCGTCTCGGCCGCCGTCCAGACACCGATCCCGGGGACGGCGGTGAGGCGGGCGAAGGCGGCGGCGTGGTCCATCGCGGACGCCTCCTCCAGCCGGGGTGCCAGCCGGACGGCCCGCTGGACCGTCGCCGAGCGCTTCGGGTCCACGCCCGCACGGTGCCACTCCCAGCTCGGCACCATGGCCCACTCCCGCGCCGACGGCGCCACCCACATGTCCTCGGCCGGGCCCGGCGCCGGGGTGCCGAAGTCCCGCAGCAGGGTGCGCCAGGCCCGGTAGGCCTCCCTGGTGGTGACCTTCTGCTCCAGGATCGCCGGCACCAGCGACTCCATGACCAGGCCGGTCCTGGCCAGCCGCACCCCCGCCGCCGCGCGCTGGGCGTCGCGCAGCGGACCGGGCGGCAGCACCAGGCCCGCCGGGTCGTCCTCGGCGCCGAGCAGGACGGGCAGCCGGTCCAGCAGCCACTCGGCGCCCGGACCCCAGGCGTTCGCCTCGACCGCGCCCTCGGCCGGGCGGGCCAGCACCCGCAGGGTGCCGACACCCGCCGGGGTGCGGGACGCCCGCCAGACCGCGCCGTCCCCCGTGGTCCGGTACGACGGGTCGGCGGGGCCGCGGCGCAGCGGGAGCAGGGTCCGGGCCGCGTCCAGCGGGAAACCGGGCCGCCAGCGGCGGGCGGTGCCCTCCACCGTCGCGACTGCGCCGTTCATCGCCGTGCACCTCCATCGCTCGCCCCCGACCATGGGGGTATGAACGATACGCGGCTGCCGGAGCTCTCCCCGGGGGACCGGAACGCGGTCCGGGCCCTCTACCGCCGGGCCCTGGAGGGGTGGAACCTGCGGGACGGCTCGGCGTTCGCCGGACCGTTCGCGGCGGACGGCGAGGTGATCGGGTTCGACGGGACCCGGCACAGCGGGCGATCGGTGATGGCCGCCGAACTGGGCCGGATCTTCACGGACCACGCCACCCCGGAGTACGTCGCCAAGGTGCGGCGGGTGCGGGCACTGGGGCCGGGGGTCGCGCAGCTGGACGCGGTGGCGGGGCTGGTGCCGGACGACGCGGAGGACCCGGACCCGGCGCTGAACGCGGTGCAGACGGTGATCGCGGTGAACGCGGGGGCGGGGTGGCGGATCGCGCTGCTGCAGAACACCCCCGCCCGGTACGACCTGCGGCCGGACCTCGCGCAGGCGTTGACGGCGGAGCTGCGGGGGCTGACCGGGCGGGGGCCGGGGCCGGAGTGACGCCGGGGCGGCACCTGATCGCCGTCTCCTTCGCCCCGCCGCCCGCACCCCGGCGGTGGGGCGCGCGGGGGTGCGGGCGGCGGAAGGGTCCGGCGGGCAGCGGGGGTCAGCGGCCCTGGAGCGCGGCGGCCCGGGTCCGCAGGTCGGGCAGCAGCGGGTAGAGGGCGGCCCCGGGGCACTCGGTGTTGAAGCCGTCGCGGTGGCCGGAGACGGCGTCGAAGCCGACCCTCGTCCCCAGGGGGTAGCGGCTGGCGTTCGACCCGGACACCAGCTGGGTACGGCCGGCGGCGTCCTGGTCGGTGAGACCGAGCTTCCAGGCGGAGATCCCGGCCAGGCCGTCCAGCAGGGGCTGCGGCGGGACGTCGGTGACGTAGGTGCCGATCGCCGCGACGCCGGCCGAGTCGGTGTTGAAGCCCAGGGTGTGCGCGCCGTGCACCGGCAGGTCGGTGCCGCCGGCGCGGCCCTCGTAGACGGTGCCGCAGCGGTCGACCAGGAAGTTGTAGCCGATGTCCCGCCAGCCGTTGCCCTGCACGTGGTACTGGTAGATCGCCCGGATCACCCGGGGCGCGTCCGCGCACTCGTACGCGGTGGCCGTGGCGGTGTGGTGGACGAAGACGACCCGGACCGCACCGGTGTACGCGAACTCCGCCTCGCGGATGGACTCGTCGGCGCCCCAGCCGGCCCGGGTGACGATCCCGGGCCGCGGCGCCTGGTGACCCACCCGTCGACCGCCGCCCGGGGGTTCGGCGGGCAGCGTCCGGACGGCCGCGGAGTCGGCGCCGTGCCCCGGGTCGACCAGGTCGACCCGCAGCCCGGCCGGCAGACCGCCGGGACCGGGCAGCACCTCGACGGCCACCCCGTCGCTCGGGCCGGTCCAGAGCGGTGCCGTCGCACCGCGCGGCAGACGGTCCGGGCCGTGGGCCGCGCCGTCCGGACCGTCCTCGCCGTCCGTCTCCAGCTCGTGCCAGCCGCTCCACACCCGGGTGGCCGCGTCCCGGGTGCGGACCCGGACGGTACCGCCGGCCAGCGAGCTCGCGGGGCCGTCCCAGCCGACGCCGAGCAGTTCGAACCGCGGGGTGCTGCGCGGCGTGAGGAGATGACCGGCGGTCAGCGGCAGGGTGGTGACCGACCCGCCGCCCGCCGACGTCCGGATCCGGGCGGACGGGCCGGCCGACGCGGCGGATGCCGCCGGTTGGAGCAGCAGGGCGGCGGTGCAGCCGGCGAGCAGGGCGGCGGGGACGGCGCCGCGGAGGGAACCGACGGGCCGGCGGGCGGCACGGGCGGGCGGAGGTCGGTACGCGGACGGGGAACGGCGGGCGGCCGGGGGGTGGTGGGCCGACGGGCGCCGGAGGACCGGCAGGGAACGGAGGCCGGGCAGCGAACGGAGGGCGGCGGGCAGGACGATCGGGGAAAAGATGCGCATAAACGGGATGTTCACCTCAAACCGCCCCGAGCGCCACGCCGCTCCGCACCTGCTCCACCACCCTCCCGGTCGTCCACCCGAAGGCCGTAGGCTGGGGCGCACCATGACTGCGCCTTTCGCTGCCGATGCCCAAACCCCCGTCGAGCTGCTGCACGCATTCCTGCGAGGTGGCACTCCCTCGGTCGACCCTGCGGCCCCGCTGGTCACCTTCTACGACGACGCCACCGGCGAACGGGTGGAGCTGTCCGCCCGGACCTTCGACAACTGGGTGGCCAAGACCGCCAACCTGCTCCAGGACGAGCTGAACGCCGGCCCGGGCGACCGCGCCGCCCTCCTGCTACCGGCCCACTGGCAGAGCGCCGTATGGCTGCTGGCCTGCTGGTCCGTCGGAGTGGTGGCGCTGCCCGCCGGAGACCCGTCGACCACCGACCTGGTGGTCAGCGGACCTGACGGCCTGGAGGCCGCCCACGCGTGCGAGGGCGAACGCGTGGCACTCGCCCTGCGCCCGCTCGGCGGCCGGTTCCCGCAACGCCCGGACGGCTTCCTCGACTACGCCGCCGAGGTGCCGGGCCAGGGCGACCGGTTCGCCCCCTACTCCCCCGTCGCCCCGGACGCACCGGCGCTGGAGACCTTCGTCGACGGTCTGCCGCTGAAGCTGTCCGGGGACCAGACCGTCCGGCTCGCCCGCGAGGGCGCGGCCCGGCTCGGCCTGCAGCCGGGCGACCGGGTGCTCTCCACCCTCTCGTACGACGGCTGGACGGGCCTGGAGGCCGGCCTGCTGGCTCCGCTGGCGGCCGGCGCGTCGGTGGTGCTCTGCCGCAACTCGGACGGCCTGAGCGCCGAACAGTGGGAGAAGCGGGTGGAATCCGAACGGGTGACACTGCGCCTCGGGTAACCCCCGGTCCGGGCCCGGCGGGTAGGGATCCCTGCCATGGCCGAGGACGACACCGAGCACCCCCCGACCGAGAACCCCGACGATCCGGGCCCGGGCACTCCGGGCCCGGACGCTCCTGACACTCCGACCGCGCCCCGGCGACGGCGCCGACGGTGGTTGATGATCACCGCCGGCGCCCTCGCCTTCGTCCTGGTCGCCTGCGGCACCCTGCTCTGGATCGCCTACCGCAAGCTCGACGGCAACATCCGGACCGACTCCACCACCGACCAGCTGCTGGCCCGTCTGGAGGCCGAGCGCCCCAGCCGGACCGCCGGGGCCCGGGGCGCCGAGAACATCCTGCTGATCGGCAGCGACGACCGGACCGGTGCCAACGCCACCTACGGCACGGCCGGCGGCCAGCGCTCGGACACCACGATCCTGCTGCACCTGGCGGCGGACCGGCACCACGCGACCGCCGTCTCCATCCCGCGCGACGTCATGGTGACCGTCCCGGCCTGCCAGAAGCCGGACGGCACCCGCAGCCGCCAGAGCCTGATGCAGTTCAACGCGGCCTTCGAGACCGGCGGCCCGGCCTGCTCGATCCGGACCGTCGAACAGCTCAGCGGCATCCGCATCGACCACTACGTGATCCTCGACTTCGCCGGGTTCAAGCGCATGGTGGACGCCGTCGACGGGGTCGAGGTGTGCGTCCCGCAGGCGATCCACGACAAGGACGCCAAACTGGACCTGCTCGCCGGGCGCCAGACCCTGCGCGGCGAGCAGGCCCTCGGCTACGTCCGGGCCAGGGAGACCCTCGGCGACGGCAGCGACACCCAGCGGATGGGGCGTCAACAGCAGTTCCTGGCGGCGCTGATCCGCAAGGCCCAGTCGCAGGACGTGCTGCTCAACCCCACCAAGCTGTGGCCGGTCCTGGACGCGGCCACCTCCTCCGTCCAGGCCGACAGCGGGCTCTCCTCGCTCGGCGCGCTGTACGACCTCACCCAGGACCTGCGCGGCATCCCGTCGTCGGACGTGGTGTTCCTGACCGCCCCGCGCCGGCCGTACCGGTTCGACTCGGACCGGGACGAGTTCGTGCAGCCGCAGACCACGCAGCTGTTCACGGCCCTGCGGGACGACCGGCCGGTGACCGTCCGGCCACCGGGGTCGACCCCTTCGGCGGGGGCCTCACCGGGGGCAGGGACCGGCCCCTCGGCGGCGGCCCTCGCGTCGGTGACGGCCCTTCCGTCGGCAACGGCCCTTCCGTCCCCGGGGGCCGGGGCGTCGGCGGGCGCCCCGGCCGCTGCGGCGGCGGACTCCGCGGCGGAGGCGGCGGCCGGGGCGGCCGACACGGCAGTCGGTGCGGCGGCCGGTGCGGAGGCGGACGCTGCGGCGGCCGGGCCGGGCGGCGGCGCGGAGCGGGCATCCGGGGCGTCGCCGACCGCGACGGCTCCCCCGTCCTTCGAAGGGCGGACCGCCGACGTGGACGCCTGCACCGTGCATTGACCTCGGGTCAGGTCACACTTTCGTGTACGGATCATGATCTTCGCAGGTTCTCCCCGGCAATTCCCAGGACTCGATTTACCTGCGGAATTGCGGTGCGCGAACATGGCGGAGATCACACCAGGAACAATTCCCCCACCCGGCTCGTCTAGGGTGTCCGAGTCGGTCGCGCAATTCGCGAACCGCCGGTGGACCGGTCGGAGGGAGGGGAAAGCCCGTGCAGCAGGACAGCCACGACGTCGACCCCGCCGACCAGTGGGTGCTCGACCCGGACACCGGCCAGTACCGGCTCGACCCGGCCGCCGGCATCCCCGCCCAGCGCCGCCGGGCCCAGCCCGGACCGACCGCGGCGGACGGGGCGGACGGGACTCCCGCGACCGTCCCGCACCAGGCCCGCACCGGCGGGCGCGCCGCCCACCGCCGGGCCGGCGCCAGGAAGCGCAACCGTCGCCGGCGGCTGCTGAAGTGGACCGGCGGGATAGGCGCGCTGGTCCTGGTGGCGGGCTGTGGCGGCGCCTACTACGCGTACCAGCACTTCAACAACAACATCACCGCCGTCAAGGTGCAGCTGGGCGACGAGGCGGAGCGGCCCAAGGCCACCAGTGACGCGCTCAACGTCCTGGTCATCGGCACCGACAGCCGGGAGGGCCTGGGCCGCGAGTACGGCGACGAGGGCAGCGCCGGGCACGCCGACACCACGATGCTGTTCCACGTGGCCAAGGACCGCAGCAATGCGACCGCGATCAGCATTCCGCGCGATCTGATGGTGGAAGTCCCGGAGTGCCGGACCGCGGACGGAAAGACGATCCCCGGCTCTGCGCGCACGATGTTCAACAACAGCCTCGGCCAGGAAGGCCGCGACCCGGGCTGCACCTGGAAGACCGTCGAGAAACTGACCGGGATCCGCGTCGACCACTTCGTGATGGTCAACTTCGACGCCGTGAAGACGCTCTCCACCGCCGTCGGCGGCGTCGAGGTGTGCGCGGCCAAGGACATCAACGACCCGGACTCGCACCTGAAGATGAGCAAGGGCCGGCACGTCGTCCAGGGCGACGAGGCACTCGCCTTCGTCCGCACCCGGCACGCCGTCGGGCTGGGCGGCGACCTCACCCGGATCCCGCTCCAGCAGCAGTTCATCAGCTCGATGATCCGCTCGGTGAAGAGCAGCGACACCCTGACCAACCCGGCCAAGCTGTGGAAGCTCGCGGACGCCGCCACCAAGGCGCTCACCGTCGACTCGGGGATCGGCAGCGTCGACAAGCTGAAGGACCTCGCACTGGACGTCAGCAAGGTCGACACCGAGCACATCACCTTCGCCACGGTGCCGGTGGTGGACGACCCGGCGGACGAGAACCGGCTGGTGGCCAAGCAGCCGGACGCCGGGCAGCTTTTCTCGATGATCGGGAACGACCGGTCGCTGACCGAGACGGCCGCGCCCGCGACTCCGGAGACCGCACCCGCGGCCGGGGCACCGTCCGCCGCCCCGTCGTCCGCTGCCGCGGCGGCTCCCTCGACGGCCGCGGCGGCAGCGGACGCGAAGAACGTCCGGGTGACGGTGCGCAACGGAACCGGGACGCCGGGACAGGCACAGCAGGCGGTGGACCGGCTCCGGACGCAGGGCTTCGCCAAGGCCGCGACAGGGGCCAACGCCACCACCGTGCCGACCACCACGGTCTCCCACCCGGCCGGGAAGGCCGACGAGGCGGCCGCGCTGGCCACCGCGCTGGGCCTGCCGGCCGACGCGGTCAAGGCGGACCCGAAGGCGGGGGCGAAGGACGGGCTGGTGGTGGTGCTCGGCCAGGACCTGCCGACGGCCCAGGCCCAGGTCGGGACGCCGAGCGCGGTGCCGACCGAGGCGCCCAAGGACCTCCAGCGGGTCCAGGCGGACGACACCGACGTCTGCGCGAAGTAGCACTCCTGCGGCCGTCTGGACCCGGACCTGCGCCAGGGTCCGCGTCCTGGCCCTCGCCCGGGTCCGCGCCAGGGTCCGTGCCTGGACCGTCGGGTTGCTCGGCGCTCCCGGAGTGCGGAGCGCCGGGGATGCTGCGGGTGTTACGGCTGATGTGGCGGCGGCGCTGCCGGGTCCGGGTCTGGCTCTGGGTCCGGGTCTAGGTCCGGCTCTGGCTCGCCGGGCGTGAGCACGCCGTCCGTCTCCCGGTACTCCTCACCGGTGCGCGGGCAGCGCCACCGGCCCTCGCCGGCCGGCTCCAGCGGCTCGCCGGCCCGGCCGACCCACTTGATCCGACGGGCCGGGACACCGGCCACCAGCGCGAAGTCCGGGACGTCCCGGTGCACCACCGCACCGGCGGCGACCAGCGCCCAGCGGCCGACCGTCACCCCGGCGACCAGGACGGCACGACCGCCGATCGAGCAGCCCCGGCGGAGCGTCACCCCACGGGCGTCCCAGTCGTCGCCGCGCTTGAGCCGGCCGTCGACGTCCACCGAGCGCGGGTAGAGGTCGTTGGTGAGCACCGCGGCCGGGCCGACGAAGACGCCGTCCTCGACCACCGCCGGCTCGTACACCAGCGCGTGGTTCTGCAGTTTGACCCGGTCGCCGATCCGTACGCCGGGGCCGACGTAGGCACCCCGGCCGATGATGCAGTCGGCGCCGATCACCGCGTCCTCACGCACCTGGGCCAGGTGCCAGACGGTGGTGCCGGGGCCGAGCACGGCCCGGTCGTCGACGTCGGCGCTGGCCTCGACCCGGGCAACGGCGGCGGACCCGCCCTCGACTGTCCCCATGGCGCCCGACGATAGCGCCGGGCGGGGGGACGGGAGGGCGGGTCCGCGGGATTGGCCGGATCACCGCACGGGGCGGTGGGGCGGTGGGGTCCGGCGGCGCGGTCAGCGGCGCTCGGCGACGACGTTGCCGGGAGACGGGGCGCTGCTGCCGATCACCTTGCGGGCCAGCGAGCGCGGCGAAGTGAGGAAGCCGAAGCCCCAACTGAGGTGCATGGTGGCGAAGGCCACCGGAAGCATCGCCTTGGCCTTGGCGGAGAGGCCGCGCCCCTCGACCAGCGCGCCGCCGGTGATGCCCAGCAGGTAGGCGCCGGGCGCCGCCAGGAAGGCCGGGTGGACGGCCGCGCCGAGGACCAGCCCGAGCACCACGCCGAGGAAGGCGGCCGGCGGGGCGAGGTAGCGGAGGTTGACCGAGCCCTTGTGGTACCGGGTGACCACCCGGCGCCAGCGGCCGTAGTCCTTGTACTGCTTGGCCAGCGCCCGGACGTCGGGACGCGGCCGGTAGGTGACGCTCAGCTGCGGGGTGAACCAGACCAGGCCGCCGTCCTGCCGGATGCGGTAGTTCAGCTCCCAGTCCTGGGCGCGCACGAACTCCTCGTTGTAGCCGCCGAGCCGCTCCAGCACCTCGCGCCGGAACACCCCGAGGTAGACGGTGTCCGCCGGACCGGCCAGGCCGCCGGTGTGGAAGGCGGCGTTGCCGACGCCGATCTTGGAGGTCATCGCGGCGGCGACCGCGTTCTCCCACTCGGTCTCGCCCTCGGCGTGCATGACGCCGCCGACGTTGGCGGCCTCCATCTCGCCGAGCAGCCGGACCGCCGTGGTGATGTAGCCCGGGGTCAGCAGGCCGTGGCCGTCGACGCGGACCACTATCGGGTGGCTGGAGCCGCGAATGGCGGCGTTCAGCCCGGCGGGCGTACGACCGGTGGGGTTCTCCACGGTGCGTACCCGCGGGTCCTCGGCGGTCAGTTCGGCGGCGATCTCCGCGGTGCGGTCGGAGGACGGACCGAGGGCGATCACCACCTCCATCGGGCCGGCGTAGTCCTGTTCCAGGATGTGCCGGACGGCCGTGCGCAGGTGTCGTTCCTCGTTGAGCACCGGCATGATCACGGAGACCGCCGGCAGCTCCTCAGCAGCCTTGGTGTTCATCGGGGCCAACCGTACCGGTGCGGGCGGGCCGCCGTCCTGTCCCGGTCCGGGCTGCTCCGCAGGCCCCGGGGTCCGGGGCGGCCGGAGGAACGTTTCACCGATCGAGGCCGACCGTACTCCCGGGCCACGGCGCGCCCTCACCCGGCCCGGTGGAGGGCGCCCCTACCATCCGAGAGATGCCCGTCTCCCCCCTCTACGCCCGGTCCGGGGCCCAGCCCCGACGGCACCGTCCATGGCCCCGCCGGCTGGCCACGGGCATCGCCCTCGGTGTCCTCGCCACCTCCGGCGGCGGCTGGGCGCTCCTGCACGGCCTCGGCTCGATCGACCGGGTGGACGCCTTCAGCAACGACCAGGCCCGGCCGGCCGACGACGGCTCCACCACCTTCCTGGTGGTCGGCACCGACGAGCGTGACGGCATCCCGGAGCGGACGCTCAAGGACGTGCTGCACGCCGGCGGCGAGTCCTGCCACTGCACGGACACGATGATGATCGTCCAGCTCTCCGGGGACGGTTCGCGGGCCACTGTGATCAGCATCCCCCGCGACTCCTACGTCGACATCCCCGCCCACCGGGACCGGGTCACCCGCAAGGAGGTCCCGGCCGGCAAGGGAAGGATCAACGCCGCGTACGGGCTGGGCGGGCCGCAGCTGACCGTCGCCACCGTCGAACAGAACACCGGGCTGCGGATCGACCACTACCTACAGGTGAACTTCGCCGGGTTCGTCTCCGCCGTGGACGCCGTCGGCGGGGTGCGGGTCTGCACCGCCAAGCCGCTCAAGGACGAGTACTCCGGCCTCGACCTGCCCGCCGGCACCAGCACCCTGGACGGCGCCGGGGCACTCAAGTACGTCCGGGCCCGGCACCTGGACGGCAGCTCCGACCTGGGCCGGATGCACCGGCAGCAGAAGCTCGTCGCCCAGCTGCTGCACCAGCTGACCAGCGGCGGCACCCTGCTCAGCCCGGTCCGGCTGGCCCGGGTGACCGACAGCGTCCTCGGCTCGGTCAAGGCCGACAAGGGCCTCACGGCGGACGACCTGATCACCCTGGCGACCCGGATGAAGGACCTCACCGCCGGGCGGGCCGACTTCGCGACCGTGCCGCTGTCCGCGGTGGACCACCAGGTCCCCGGGTGGGGCTCGACGGTGCTCTGGGACCGGGCCGGGGCGCGGGCGCTGTTCGACGCGGTACGGGCCGGACGGCCGCCGACGGAGGCGACGGCCTCCGCCGCGCCGTCCGGCGCTTCCGGGCCGACCGCGGTGACGCCCCCGGCGACGCCCACGGCGGTGCCGGCCGTCGCCCCCGAGCAGGTGCACGTCCAGGTGTTCAACGCGGCGGGGGTCGCCGGGCTGGGGGCCCGGGCCGACGCCGATCTGCGGCGGGCCGGTTTCGCCACCACCGGTGCGCCGTCCAACGCCCCGGTCGGGACGGCGGGCGGACGGACCGTGATCCGGTACGACCCGCGCTGGGCCGAGTCGGCCCGGACGCTGTCCGGCGCGCTGCCGGAGGCCGAGCTGACGCCCGTCCCGGGGCTGGGGCCGACGCTGCAGGTGTACGTGGGCGGGGACTACCCGGCGGCCGCAAGCCCGCCGCTCGGGAGCCCGCCGCTCGGGAGCCCGCCGCCCGCAAGCCCGTCGCTCGGCGCGAAGGCGGTGAGTCCCTCGGTAGTGAGTCCCTCGGTAGTGAGTCCCTCGGCGGCGGTACCGGCACCGCCGCCGCCCGCGCCGACCGCCCAGGCACCCGGCGCGGGCACCGGCGCAGCGGCGGCCGACACGGCTGCGGGGGCCGGGCGGGCGAGCGACATCATCTGCCCCTGAGTCGGGCCCGAACCGCCACTCCCCCGCCCCCGGAGGTGCGCGGGAGGCAGGGAAGCAGGGCAGCCGCGGACGGACGGGAAGGGGCAGGGTGCGCATCGGCACCCTGCCCCTTCCTGCCGGGCGTCCCCCCGGCCCCCCGACCGGGGGGACGCCCTCGGGAGTCCGTCCGGGGTCGGACCGGTCCGACCCCGGACGGACCGGGTCAGTCCGTCGCGATGGCCGAGAGGACGTTCATCCGACCGGCCCGGAAGGCCGGGACGAGGGCGGCCAGCAGGCCGATGACCACCGAGGCGGCCAGCGTCGCGACGATCGTCCCGACCGGGACGGCGAGCGCCTCCAGCCCCTGCGACTTGAGCACCTGCTGGCCGGTGATCCCCCAGGCCAGGCCGAGGCCGGTGCCGAGCACCGCGCCGAACAGCGCGATCACCACGGATTCGAGGCGGATCATCCGGCGGAGCTGGCGGCGGGAGAGCCCGATCGCCCGGAGCAGGCCGATCTCGCGGGTCCGCTCGACCACCGAGAGCGCCAGGGTGTTGACGACGCCGAGCACCGCGACCACGATCGCCAGGCCGAGCAGGCCGTAGATCATGTAGAGCAGGGTGTTGACCTGCTCCTGGACGAGCTCCTTGTAGCCGGCCTGGTCGCGGACGGAGGCCTGCGGGTACTCCTTGAGTGACTCCTCCAGTGCGGCGAGCGTCTTGGTGACGTCCGCCCCGGAGACGGCCTTGCCGAAGAGCACCGCGTCGACCGGCAGGTCGGCGGCCGGGACCGCCTTCGTCACGGCGGCGAGGTCGGCGAAGGTGGAGCCGTCGAAGAGCGAGTTGCCCTTGGTCATGACGACCCCGACCGGCAGCGACTGGGTGCGCCCCTTGCCGTAGTCGATCCTGACGGTGTCGCCGACCTTGAGGCCGTGCTCCTTGGCGTAGTCCTCACCGACGGCCAGCGAGCCCTGCTTGAGCGACTCGGCGGTGCCCGCCTTGACCGGCAGGCGGAAGTCGTCGGCGAAGGTGGCGGAGACGGCGGAGATGCCGTCCTCCGTGGTCTTGCCGTCCGGCGTGATGAAGACCGCCGGGAGGAACTTCTGCTCGGTGACGTGGTCCACGCCCGAGGTCTTCCGCACCGCGTCGACCATGCCCGGGGTGATGCCGGTCTGCCCCGCCGAGATGATGTAGTCGGCGCCCACCGAGCGGTCGATCTGCTGGTTGGTGGACTCGATCACCGACGAGGTGAAGACCGAGGCGCCGATCACCAGCGCCAGTCCGATCATCAGCGCGGCGGCCGTGGCGCCGGTCCGCCGCGGGTTGCGCATCGCGTTGCGCTGGGCGAGCCTGCCGGACGGGCCGAACAGCGAGGGCAGGAACGCCCCCAGCACCCGGACCACGGTGGTGGCCAGCAGCGGGCCGAGGACCACGAAGCCGACCAGGGTGAGGAACACTCCCAGGCCCAGGTACTGGCCGCCGGTGGCGGCCTTCTCCGCCTTCGCGGCCAGGACCAGCAGGCCCCCGCCGCCCGCCGTCAGCACCAGACCGAGGACCGCCCGGACGGTGTTGGACCGGGCCTCGGCCGGGGTCCCGTGGTCGCGCAGGGCGGCGATCGGCGCGATCCGGCTGGCCCGGCGGGCCGGGATCCAGGCCGCGAGCACGGTGATCACGATGCCCACCGCGTACCCGGCGAGCGGGACGTTCAGCCCGATCTTCAGGTCCGAGGCGCTGAGGTGCATGCCGGCGGCGTTCATCAGCTGGATCAGCCCGACCGCGAGGCCGAGCCCGGCACCGATGCCGAGCGTCGAACCCACCGCGCCGAGGAGCAGTGCCTCCACCAGCACCGAGCGGTTGACCTGGCGGCGGCTGCCGCCGACGGCACGGAGCAGGCCGATCTCCCGGGTGCGCTGGGCGACCAGCATCGAGAAGGTGTTGATGATCAGGAAGCCGCCGACCAGCAGCGAGACACCGGCGAACCCGAGCATGGCGTACTTCATGAAGTCGAGGAAGGACCCGACGTCCTTGGCCCCCTCCTCCTTCTGCTCGGCGGCCGTCTTCGCCTGGTAGCCGCCGCCGAGCTTGGCGAGGGAGTCGGCCTTGAGCTGGTCGTCGGAGCGGCTGCCGTCGCCGAACAGCTCGACGGAGGTGTAGGCGGCCTGCCCCAGCAGGAGGCCCTGCGCCGTCGGGGTGTCGAGGAAGGCCAGTGCCGCGCCCGGGTTGGTGGTCCTGAAGGTGGCGATACCGGCGATGGTGAGGTCGTGCTTGCCGTCCGCGGTGAGCACGCGCAGCTTCCCGCCGAGGGCGAGACCGGCCTTCTTCGCCGTGTCGGCGTCGAGCACGACCTGGTCGGCGCCCTGCGGCGCGTGACCGGAGGTGATCTCGACCGGGTTGCGCGGGGTGTCCGCCCAGTTGCCGGTCATCGTCGGGGCGCCGTTGGTCGGGCCGACCTTCTTGTTGGTGGCCGGGTCGACCAGGACGGCGTTGGTGACGAAGATCTGACCGATCGCGGACTTCACGCCGGGAACGACGGAGACCTTCTGGAGGGTGTCGACGGGTATCGTCCGCGCCTTGCCCCGGGCGTCGTCGTCCTCCTCGCCGAACTCGGCCTTGGCCGGCTGGACGGAGAGGTCGGAGGCGGTCGAGGCGAAGAGCTTGTCGAAGGTGCTGGTCGCGGTGTTGGAGAACACCAGCGTCCCGGAGACGAACGCGACCGACAGCACGACCGCGACCAGGGAGAGCAGCATCCGGCCCTTGTGGGCGAAGAAGCTTCTGAGTGACGTCTTGAGCAGCATGGTCCGGTGTCCCCCGCGCTCAGCTGGTGCGCTTGCCGTCGAAGCGACGCATGCGCTCCAGGACGGAATCAGCGGTCGGGGCGTACATCTCGTCGACGATCACGCCGTCGGCGAGGAAGAGCACGCGGTCCGCGTAGCCGGCGGCGACCGGGTCGTGGGTGACCATGACGATGGTCTGGCCCAGCTCGTCGACCGAGCGGCGCAGGAAGGAGAGCACCTCGGCGCCGGAGCGGGAGTCGAGGTTTCCGGTGGGCTCGTCCCCGAAGATGATCTCCGGGCGGGCGGCCAGCGCCCGGGCCACCGCGACGCGCTGCTGCTGGCCGCCGGAGAGCTGGGTCGGGCGGTGCTTGAGGCGGTCCGCCAGGCCGACGGTCTCCACCACCCGGTCGAGCCAGGCGGCGTCCGGCTTGCGCCCGGCGATGTCCATCGGGAGCGTGATGTTCTCCAGCGCGTTCAGTGTCGGGAGCAGGTTGAACGCCTGGAAGATGAAGCCGATCTTGTCCCGGCGCAGCTTGGTGAGCTGCTTGTCCTTCAGGCCCGTGATCTCGGTGTCACCGATCCAGATGCGTCCCTCGGTGACCGTGTCCAGCCCGGCCAGGCAGTGCATCAGGGTCGACTTGCCGGAGCCCGAGGGCCCCATGATCGCGGTGAACCGGCCGCGCTGGATGTCGACGTCGACCGCGTCCAGCGCGGTGACCCTGGTCTCGCCCGAACCGTAGGCCTTGGTCACCTGACGCGCCGAGGCGGCGGCGGCAGGGGCACCGCCGGGAAGCTGGGGGTCGTACACGGCTGCTGCTGCCGTCGTCACGTGCGTCTCCTAAGAAGTGGGCCCACCCGTTGCCCCCAGCCTCGTCCTCACCACCTGCCCTGCGACATCGCGCAGGGGATAGTTCTTGACCGGGAGTTAGCCCCACCCTCCCGGTGTACCGGAAGCCCGGACCCGACAGAGGCGGGCCCGTTTCGGACGGGTGGGGACAGGAACCACGTTAGGAGTCGGGGCCCACCGTCCTCGTCATCCGACGGGAGGAAGAGGCCCAACCGTAGTTGTACGGGGCGCGGCACCCCTCCCCCTAGGGGTAGCCGCGCCCCACCTCAGGGTGGGCCCGTACGGGAACGCTTCTGACGCTCGGTCATCCCGTTTCGGTTCGCATCCGCACCGGCCGCGGGGGGCGGCCCGGGACGCCCGGTCAGGACGCCAGGACCGGAGTGGCGAGCCGCTCCAGCGCGGTGGCGAACCCGTCCACCACCGGGCGGAGCAGCACGTCCGTCTCACGCTCGATCACGGTGGCGCCGTCCTCCCGGACGGTGATGTGGCGGTCGAGCACGAACCAGCCCTGGGTGATGTGACCCGCCCCCATCGAGCTGAGCACCGGACGCAACGCGTAGTCCACCGCCAGCACGTGCGCGGTGGAGCCGCCGGTGGCGAGCGGCAGGACGGCCTTGTCCCGGAGCGCGAACTGCGGCAGCACGTCGAGCAGCGTCTTGAGCAGGCCCGAGTAGGCGGCCTTGTAGACCGGGGTGCCGATCACCACGCCGTCCGCCTCGGCGAACAGCTCCAGGGCGGCCACTATCTCCGGATGCGAGAAGTCGGCGGTGAGCAGCGCGTGCGCCGGCAGGCTGCGCACCTCGAAGGGGACGACGCGGTGGCCGCGCGACTCCAGCTGTGCGTCCACGTGGCGCAGCAGGCGGGTGGTGCGGGAGGTGGCGGACGGGGAGCCGGAGACGGACAGGACGGTGGCCATGGGTTCACCTCGGGGAGGAAGCGGGCGGAACTGCGGGCGGCACGGCACCTCGGCGGCGTCGGACCCACCGGCCCGGCGGCGGGCCGGACGGACGGCGGGCCGGGCGGGGCAGCGGTCAGCGCGCTGCGCGGGCAGCGTCGAGAAGGGGGAGAAGAGGAGGGAGTGGCGGGTTCGACGGTCGAGCGTCAGCCACAACAGAGCGAACAGGACACACGCAGAAGGTCGACGTGACGCCGACGCGTGAGGGTCCATCGCTGATCCATGGCATTCATGCAAACACGCAGCGTTCCGGACGGTCAAGGATCGTCCCGGCAGCCGAACACCAGGTGAGACGGATGGTGAGACGGCAGGTGCGGCGGGTGGCGGCCCGGAGGCCCCGCGGGCTGTGCGGCGGACGCCCCGCGAGCGGCTCGGCGGGCCCCGCGGAGGACGGCGCGGCGGGGCCGGACGGTGCATGGCGGGCGAACGACCGTTGCGCGGCGCGGCGGTGGCGTGCGGTGGCGGGCCGGGCACCCCGCGTACGCCCGTCCGGGACCTTGCCGCGGAACGATCCGGCGCGTGCATCAAAACTGCTACAAGGGTCCTGGTGAGGGCCCCGGGGGGAGTCACCGCACCCGACGTCGGGCATCCTCTCCCACATGAACACGTGGCAGGAGGGCCGCCCCGGTGGCGGCGGGAACTCGTACGGCAGCGGCAACGGTGGCGGTGGCGGCGCGTACGGGCAGAGCGGTGGCGGCGCCCAGGCCGAGCCGCCGCTGCCCTCCTCGATGAACCCGCGCGGTCCGGGCGCCCCGGCGCCCCGGCAGCCGCAGCCGCCGCAGTCCCCGCCCCAGCAGTACGGGCAGCCGGCGGGCGGCGGGCGGCCGGGCGGCGGTCAGACGCAGCCGCCCGGGTACGGGCCGGCCCAGGGCTACGGCCGGCCGCAGCAGTACGGGCAGCCCGACGGGCGACCGGGGGTGCCCCCGCAGGGGACGCCCGGCGGCCCCGGCGCACCCGGGGGACCGATAGCCCCCGGCGGCTCCCAGCCGCCCGCGGCCGCCCGTCCGTCGCGTTGGCCGCGGCGCCGGATCGTCAAGTGGTCGGTCTTCGGCGTCCTGATCGCGCTGATGGTCACGACCGTCTCCACCTGGTTCTGGGCGGACTCCAAGCTCAACCACGAGAACGTGCTCGCCGACTACCCCGGCCGCCCCGCCGCGGGCAAGGGCACCAACTGGCTGATCGTCGGTTCCGACAGCCGCAACGGCCTCTCCGACTCCCAGGAGGAGGACCTTCACACCGGTCACGCGGGCGGCAAGCGCAGTGACTCGATGATGGTCCTGCACGTCGGGGAGAACGGGAACACCCTGATGAGCATCCCGCGCGACTCGTGGGTGCCGATCCCGGACCGCCCGGGCGACAACGGCAAGACCGTCAAGTCCGCTCCCGCGAAGATCAATTCGGCCTTCGCGCTGGGCGGCGGGAAGCTGCTGGCGCAGACCGTCGAGATGAACACCGGCATCCGCATCGACCACTACGCCGAGATCGGTTTCGCCGGCTTCGTGGGCATCGTCGACTCGGTCGGCGGCGTGGACATGTGCATCGAGCAGGACGTCAAGGACAAGGACTCCGGCCTCGACCTCAAGGCCGGCTGCCAGACCCTCAGCGGCACCCAGTCGCTGGCCTTCGTCCGCCAGCGCCACCAGATGGCCGACCAGGACCTCGGCCGGATGCGCAACCAGCAGCAGTTCCTCGGCGCCCTGGCCAAGCAGGCGGCCTCCCCCGCCACGGTGCTCAACCCGTTCACCTTCTACCCGCTGGTCTCCTCCGGCCTCGGCACCCTGATCGTCGACGAGGACGCCGGACTGACCGACCTCGGCTCGCTGTTCCTCGCCATGAAGGACGTCAACGGCGGCAGCGGCAAGAGCATCACCGTGCCGATCGCCAACCCGGACTTCAGGACCAGCACCGGGGAGTCGGCGGTCAAGTGGGACACCGCCAAGGCGAAGCAGGTCTTCGAGGCCTTCAAGAACGACACGGCCGTGCCCGAGGTCAAGTGACCGCGGGTCCTGCGTGACGCCGTGTAACGCTCCCGACACAATGGGTGGATGTCTCTCGTCACCGCGCTGATCTACCGCCGCCGTCACCGCCTCCTGGGCCGCCTGGTCCAGGAGGCGCTCGCCGTCTACGGGATGGAGGTGCCGGCCGCCGCCGAGATCGGGCCCGGCCTGGTCGTCTTCCACCGCGGCTTCGGCACCGTCCTGCACCCGTACACCACGCTCGGCTCGGGCGTGACGCTGTACAACGGCGTGACCGTCGGCCGGGCCGACCCGTGGGTGCCGCAGGAGCTGAGCCCGATGCGCCGCGTGGTGGTCGAGGACGGCGCGGTGCTCTGCGCGGGCGCCAAGGTGGTCTGCAAGGAGGGCGTGCTGACCGTGGGGGCGGGCACCGTCGTCGGCGCCAACGCGGTGCTCACCCGTTCCACCGGCCCGGGCGAGGTCTGGGCCGGCGCCCCCGCCCGCAAGGTGGGGACACGGGCGGGATGGGAGGGTGAGCGACCGCGCGTGGCGCCGCAGGCGGTGGCGGCGGTGACGGGACCCTAGGCGCCGGTGCCCGGTGACCCGGCGGCGCGGTCCGGACCGGACCGGACCGATCAGGGGACGACGATCTGCCGGAGGTGGCCCGTGGCGCACTCCGCGTACCGCTGGACCGGCTCGCCCTCCCCGTCGCACCCCTCCGTCTCGCCGGCGAACCCGTAGTGGATCTCCGGCCCACCGGCGCCGCCGGTCCACCAGGCATCCGCCAGGTGCACCACGAGGGTGGCCGGGTGGTGCGGCTCGGGGCGCTCCAGGACGAGCTCGCGGAGGGTCTCGCCGGGCCGGAAGGCGATCACCGTCTCGCTGGTCCGGATCCGCGCCCGGCCGTCCCCCCGGTCGCAGGCCCAGTAGGCGGCCACCTTGACGTCCAACCGGCCCTCGACGCTGCCCTCGCCCGGGCGGACGTACTCCTCCTCGGGCACCCAGCGGGCGTGGTTGCGGATGTCGTCCGGCCCGAACCACTCCGCCCAGGTGACCCAGTAGCCGGCGACCCGTTTGAGCGTCATGCCCTCGCGCACGATCCGCACCGGGATGCGGGTCGGGTTCGCCGGCTCGTCGACGAGCAGCACGCGGCCCTGGCGGTCGACGCGGGTGCCACTGTGCGCCTCGAAGGACAGGACGGTCACCTGCTCGAACGTCACCTCGGCGTCGTCCCTGCGTCGACTCGACTGACTCATGGGTGGAACCACCTTGCCGGAGAGCTGAGTTGGTCGGCAGCGGGCACCCCGGAACCGGTGATCCACCCGCGCCAGGGCAGCCTACGGTGCACGGACGGTCGCGATCCGTGATTCCGACGAAGCCGCCCGAACCGGTCGGTGCGCGGCTATTCTGCGCGTGCACACCACGTGGAGGAGGTCGGTCCCGAATGGGCGACGCACACTGGCGGGAGCTCCGCCGGGAGCCGATCCACAGCGCGTACGGGCGCGGCACGGACCGGGTGACCTTCGCCCTCCCGGACGGCCGCGAGGGCGTCTACCACCTCGCGAACGAGTACTCGGCCGCCACCGTCGTCGCCCTGACCCCGGACCGGCGGATCCTCCTGACCAGGCAGTTCAGGCCCGGCCCGCAGGCCCTGCTGTACGAGCTGCCGGGCGGTGTGGTGGAACCCGGCGAGGCGCCGGAGCACGCCGCGGCCCGCGAACTCGCCGAGGAGACCGGCTACCGGGGCACCGTCGAACTCGCGGCCGCCGCCTGGCACGACGCCTACTCCAACGCCCGCCGCTACGCCTTCGTCGCCACCGACTGCACCCCCGCGTCCCGACCGGCGCCCGACCGGGACGAGTTCATCGAGGTCGTGCCGATGCCGCTGGAGGAGTTCAGGGCCACCGTGCTGCGGCGCGGGCTGCTCACCGACGTCGGGCCGGCCTACCTGGGCCTGGACCACCTCGGGTTGCTGTAGGCCGATCCCGCGGAGCTCGCCGGAGGGCCACCGGGCCGTGGCAGGATCGGGCGGACGTTTCCCCACCACTCCCGGAGGCATCCCGTGGCCGAGCAGCTGTACGCCGTCCTCAAGACCAACCACGGTGACATCACCGTCAAGCTCTTCCAGTTCCACACCCCGAAGACCGTGCGCAACTTCGTCGAACTCGCCGAGGGCGCCCGGGAGTGGACCGATCCGGCGACCGGGGAGCCGAGCACCGCCCGGCTCTACGACGGCACCACGTTCCACCGGGTCATCCCCGGCTTCATGATCCAGGGCGGCGATCCGCTCGGCACCGGCACCGGCGGTCCCGGCTACTCGTTCCCGGACGAGTTCCACCCCGAGCTCTTCTTCACCAAGCCCTACCTGCTGGCGATGGCCAACTCGGGCCCCCACTCCAACGGCTCGCAGTTCTTCATCACCGTCCGCGCGACCCCGCACCTGAACCGCAAGCACACCATCTTCGGCGAGGTCGCCGACGAGGCCGGCCGGAAGGTCGTCGACTCCGTCGCCGCCACCCCCACCGGCCCGGGCGACCTCCCGCTCGACGCCGTGGTCGTCGAGTCGGTCGTGATCGAGCGCCGCTGACGTCGCACCGTCGCACCGTCGCCGCTCGACGGCGCGCGGGCGGCCCGCCGAAGGCTCCGGAGCGGGGGGGCCGACCCGTCCGGCCTCCCGCTCCCTACACCGGGCGGGCGAACACCAGCTCCAGCACCGCCCGCGCCAACTCCTCGACGTCCGCCTCGCCCCGGCTCTCCGGCAGGGCGCCGTTCAGCCAGAGGGCGGCGAAGCCGTGCGCCAGCGACCAGGCCGCGATCGTCGACAGCCGGTCCGCGCCCCCCGACGGCGACAGCTTCCGCCCGCTCGCCGCCAGCACCGCGCCCGCCCGCTCCCTCGCCGCGGCCATCTCCGGGTCGTCCGCCCGGTACAGCTCCGGCCGGAACATCACCTCGAAGTACGCCCGGTGGTCGACCGCGAACCGCACGTACGCCACCCCCGCCCCGAACGGGTCCCCCGCCGCGCGCTCCAGGCTGTCCGCGAACAGCTCGAACCCCTCCGCCGCCACCGCGGTCAGCACGCCCGCCTTGTCGCCGAAGTGGTGCGCCGGCGCGGCGTGCGACACCCCCGCCCGCCGTGCCAGCTCGCGCAGGCTCCACCCCGACGGCCCGGACTCGGCGATGGCGGCCAGCGCGGCGTCCAGTACCGCCCGCCGCAGGTTCCCGTGGTGGTAGCCCGGTCGCTCCTGGTCGGTCGTCGCCATGTCCGTTCCTCTCCTGGGTGATCCCCCCACCTTATCTAGTCATTGACAAGATTACCTCCGGGGGGCAATCTTTCCAGTGACAAGATAGGAGTCCGACCATGGCCCCCCTGATCGCGCTCGTCGGCGGCTTCGCCGTCCTCCGCCTGCTCGGCCTGATCGCCGTCGACGGCCTCGACGCCTGGCAGCCCGCCGTCCGCGGCGCCCTGGCGCTGATGTTCGTCACCACCGGCGTGCCGCACTTCGTCCCGTCCTGGCGCCGCCAGTTCGTCGCGATGGTCCCGCCGGCGCTCCCCGCCCCCGCGCTGCTCGTCACCGTCACCGGTGTGCTGGAGCTGGCCGGCGCCGCCGGACTCCTGGTGCCCCCGCTCGCGCCCTTCGCCGCCGCCGGACTCGCCCTGCTGATGCTCGCGATGTTCCCGGCCAACGTCCACGCGGCCCGCCACCGCCTGACCCTCGCGGGGAGGCCGGTCACTCCGCTGCCCGCCCGCACCGCGCTCCAGGTGCTCTTCGTCGCCGCGGCCGTCGCCGCAGCCGTCTGACGGGCCGGGCGGGGCCCGCCGGGGCCGCACGGCCCGGACGGCCCGGAAAAAGCGCGGACGCGGCCCGCATGGTGCGGGCCGCGTCCGAGTGCGGTGAAAGGGACCGGTCCCTACTCCACGATGCCGGAAGCGGCGATGGTGACCTTGGCCGACGGGCGGCCGCTGCCCGAACCGAGCCCCTCGATCTTCTTCACCAGGTCCAGGCCCTCGACGACCTCGCCGAAGACGACGTGCTTGCCGTCCAGCCAGTCGGTCACGATGGTGGTGATGAAGAACTGCGAGCCGTTGGTGTTCTTGCCCGCGTTGGCCATCGAGAGCTGGCCCGGCTTGGTGTGCTTGAGCTGGAAGTTCTCGTCCGCGAACTTCTCGCCGTAGATGCTCTTGCCACCGGTGCCGTCACCACGGGTGAAGTCACCACCCTGGAGCATGAAGGCCGGGATGATGCGGTGGAAGGACGAGCCCGCGTAGCCGAAGCCGTGCTGGCCGGTGGCCAGCTCGCGGAAGTTCTGGGCGGTCTTCGGGACGATGTCGTCGAAGAGCGTGAAGACGATGCGGCCGGCCGGCTTGTCGTCGATGGTGATGTCGAAGTAAACGTTGGAACCCATGCAGGGATCATGGCATGTCGCGCGCCCGGGCGCGCGGCACCCCCCGAAGCCCGGGCACGCCGCGACGGGGAGGGCGACGCGCCCCGGGCCGGTCCACGGGCCGCGCCTCAGGCCGGCCTGTGCGCGAGCAGGAACGCCTGCGGGGTCTTGTCCTCGCCCACCGGCTCGCGGACCAGGCGGGTGGTGACCGTCAGGCCCGCCCCGGCGGCCAGCGCGGTGACGTGGTCGGGCTGCCGACGGCGGAAGTCCAGGACCACCGGGTGGCCGAACGGCCGGTCGACACGGAGCGGCCGGTCGCCGACCTGGAAGGCCAGCAGGAGGTGGCCGCCGGGCGCGAGGACGCGGTGGAACTCGGCGAAGACCCGGGGCAGGTGCTCCTCCGGGATGTGGATGATCGAGTACCAGGCCACCGCTCCGGCCAGCTCGCCGTCGGCGTAGGGGAGTTCCAGCAAGGAGCCGACCTCGAACCGGAGCCCGGGACAGGTGGCCCGGGCCACCTCGACCATGCGCGGGGAGAGGTCGAGGCCCGAGACGTCCAGGCCCAGCCGGGCCAGGTGATCGGTCACCCGGCCCGGTCCGCAGCCGAGTTCGACCGCCCGGCCGTCGCCCACCAGCTCGGCGAAGGCCGCCAGCATCGCCCGGTCCAGCGGCTTGGCCGCCAGCTCGTCGCGGTAGCGGTCGGCGTAGTCGACGGCCACCGCGTCGTAGAACGCCCGGGCCGCGGTCAGGAACTCCGGTTCGGTCATGGTCCCCGACCCTATCGGGGCTAGCATCGCCGCCAGAAACGACCGGCGTAGGGGGAAAGGGACATGATGCGGATCGGGGTCTATCTGGCGCACCCTCGGACGGGCAGCTTCAACCACGCGCTGTTCGGGGCCGTCGTCGACGAGCTGCGGGAACGGCGCGGCTGCGAGGTCGTCGCGCACGACCTGTACGCGGAGGGGTTCTCCCCGCTGCTGGCCCCCGAGGAGACGGAGACCGTGGCCGAGCACGGGCCGCAGCGGCCGGGGGCCGGTGATCCTCTACTCGCCCTCCACCGGGCCGAGGTGGCCGCCCTGGACGCGCTGGTCCTGATCCACCCGAACTGGTGGGGCATGCCGCCCGCCGTGCTCACCGGCTGGGTGCAACGGGTGCTCGTCCCGGGAGTGGCCTACAAGCTGGGCACGGCGGACGGCGAGCCGGTCGGGCTGCTGCGGGCCGGACGGGCACTGGTGCTGAACACCTCGGACACCCCGGAGGACCGCGAACGCGAGGAGTTCGGGGATCCGCTGCAACGGATCTGGGCGGCCTGCGTCCTGCCGTACGTGGGCGTCACCGACGTGCGCCGGCGGGTGTTCCGCACCGTGACGGACTCGTCCGACGACGTCCGCGCGCAGTGGCTCCGCCAGGCGCGGCAGGAGGCCGCGGCGCTGATCGGCTGAGGCCGGCCGGAGGACACCGTGCGTCGCGCGTAGACGGCGGACCGGGGAGTGACCGTCCGGACCGGGACGTCCGGGTACCGGTGTGCGCGGGCGTGCTAGAACCGGCATCGGGTGTGAACGCTCACCCTGCACCGCACCCCGGCACCACCGCGTCACCGCGCAGCCCCGCGCCCGTCCGTGGCGCGTCGTGCCACCCGTGCCACCTGCGTCACCCGTGCGATTCCGTGCAACCCCGGCCACCCAACAAGGGAGACCCATGTTCACCGCACACGCCCCCCGCCGCGCCCCCGTGCGCCTGTTGCTCGCCGCCTTCGCCGCCCTGGCGCTGCTGCTCTCCGGCGCCGCCGCCGCGACCACCGCCTCGGCCACCACGACCGGGCTGGACGGCGCCTGGGCCTGCTCCGTCCCGTCCGGGTACACCTACGACCAGGTGTCCATGAACCGGACCTGCAGCTCCGGCAGCTGGAACGCGCCGCAGTTCCACCTGCGCACCCCCGTCGACGGCCTGACCGCCTGTACCAGCGCGCCCGGCTTCGTCTACGACTCCATCACCTGGGGCAGCGCCTGCAGCCAGCAGCCCGGCGTGACCTCCAACGCGTACCACCTGCGGACGCCGTACGACGGCCTCACCGCCTGCATGGGCACCCCCGCCTTCACCTACGACCTGATCACCTACACGAGCGGGTGCAGCCTCAACCAGGGGACCCAGGCCACGACCTTCCGGCTGCGCAAGCCGGTCAACGGCCTCTGGGCGTGCCAGGTCCCGAACGGCTTCACCTACAGCGCCACCACCCAGAACTGGGACTGCAGCCACATCCAGGGCGTACCGTCCACCAAGTTCCTGCTGATCGGCTGAATACGGCCGTGGGGGCGGGCCGCCCGGCGGACGCCCGGTAGCCTGCCCCCATGGAGAACGACACGACGCCGGACGCCGAGCCGCTGCACTGGCAGAAGGGGACACTCGACCCCGACGCGCCCGTGCCCTGCCTGGAGATCGCCGCCGACGGGGACCTGATCCGGCTCCGCGAGTCGGACGCCCCCGCGCTCGTCGTCACCACCAGCAAGGCGAAGCTGCGCGCCTTCATCCTGGGCGTGAAGGCGGGCGAGTTCGACCACCTGGTCTGAGGGCCGGCACCCGGTCCGGGGGCCGGGGCGGTCGGGCCCGCCCGCCGTCAGACGAGGTCCAGCTCCGCGACGGCCTGGTCCCCGCTGAACTCGCCGGTCGGCCGGAAGCCGAGCTTCGCGTAGAACCCGCCGGGCCCGTCGTCGTCCGGCACGTAGGTGACGGTGACCCTGCTGCCGCCGCGCCGCCGGATCTCCTCGCCGACCTGCGCGACCGCGAACCGGCCGTAGCCCCGGCCCTGGGTGTCCGCGGCGATGTTGAGCCGCCACAGACCGGAGCGCGGGAGCTCGCCGGGCCGGTCCGGGTGGAAGGTGACGTCGAAGAAGGCCATCACGAACCCGACCAGCCGGTCGCCGTCGAGGATCAGCCGGGGCCAGGCGATCTCCCCGTGCGCGTAGGCCTCGGCCAGCGACTTGGCCACCGGCGAGACGAAACGCTCCTGGTCGGGGCGGACCTTCAGTTCCAGTGCCGCGTCGATGTTCTGCGGGGTGATCGGTTCCAGGCGCAGCGACGGTGATGACGTAGACATGGCGGCCACCCTAGTGAGCGGTTCCCCGGGCCGTCGCCCGGATTTCACGGCGCCGGCGTGAACACCAGCGACGCGTTGTGCCCGCCGAACCCGAAGGAGTTGGTGAGCGCGGCGGTGAGCCGCCCCCGGCGCGGGGCACCGGCGACCACGTCCAGCTCGACCGCCGGGTCCGGCACCTCCAGGTTGCGGGTGGCCGGCACCACCCCGTCACGCAGGGCCAGTACGGCGGCGAGCGCCCCCACCGCCCCGGCCGCGCCGAAGAGGTGACCGGTCATCGACTTGGTGGCGGTCACCACCGGGTGCCTCCCGATCGCCTCCAGGACGGACGCCGCCTCGACCAGGTCGCCCAGCGGGGTGGAGGTGGCGTGGGCGTGCACGTGAGCGACGTCCCGGGGCGAGAGCCCGGCCTCGGCCACCGCCCGGCGCATCGCGCGGACCTGCCCCTCGGCGGCGGCCCCGGTGATGTGGTGGGCGTCCGAGGTGACCGCCGCGCCGGCGAGGGTGGCATGGGCGCGGGCCCTGCGGGCGGCGGCGAAGCCGGCCCGCTCCAGGACGACGACCGCCGCGCCCTCGCCGATCACGAAGCCGTCGCGGCCGACGTCGAACGGCCGGGAGGCCCGCCCGGGCTCGTCGTTGCGGGTCGAGTGGGCCCGGGCCTGGGCGAACCCGGCCAGCGGCAGCGGACAGATGCACGCCTCGGCGCCGCCGGCCACCACCACGTCGGCCCGGCCGAGCCGGATCAGGTCCAGACCGAGCGCGATCGCCTCCGCACCGGACGCGCAGGCGCTCACCGGGGTGTGTGCGCCGGCCCGCGCGCCCAGTTCGATCGACACCCAGGCCGCCGGACCGTTGGCCATCAGCATCGGCACGGTGTGCGGCGAGACCTTCCGGACGCCGGAGGCCTCCAGGACGTCGTCCTGGCCGAGCATGGTGAGGGCCCCGCCGGTGCCGGTGCCGATCACCACGGCCAGCCGCTCGCCGTCCACCTCGGGCGCCCCCGCGTCGGCCCACGCCTCACGGGCGGCGATCAGTGCGACCTGCTGGCAGCGGTCCAGCCGCCGGGCCTGCACCCGGTCCAGCACCCCGGACGGCTCGACGGCGAGCCGCCCGGCGATCCGGACGGGCAGACCGGACGCCCACTCCGCCTCGATCGGGCGGATCCCCGAGTCGCCGGCCAGCATCGCGGCCCAGGTCGAGGCGACGTCGCCGCCGAGCGGGGTCGTGGCGCCGAGGCCGGTGACGAGGACCGGCTCGGCGACGAGGCCGGCGGCACGGCCGGTGCGGTCGGCGTGACCGGCGTGGTCGGTGCGGTCGGCATGGCCAGTGCGGTCGGCGTGGTCGCGGTGGTTGTCAGTACCCATCCAGGACGCTCCGTGGTTGTGGTGAATGTTGTGAGGTCGCCACAACCCGCCACATCGATGGATGCGGGTCGCTCTCGCCTCTTCAGCCACACTGTCACGGTCGTGACGGGTGTTCAGGCGCGCAAGCCGACCGATTCGACCGGTGGGAGTTTGTCAGAACCCTCCACATCGGCACGGGTGCGCCCCCCATAGCCGGCGGAGGTCAGTCGACGTCCGTCCCGAGGAGGTCGCCGGTCCGGTGCTCCTGGAAGTACTGCGCCGTCCGGTCGTTGCGCACCGCCTCCCAGAGCTGGGCGGCCGGGCCTTCGTCCAGCAGCACGACGCTCTGCCCGTCCCGGGTGTCGAAGCCGCCGAAGGGCGCGTTCATGAACCGCACGTCGTCGGCGCGCAACGAGCGCAGGCTCCAGGCGAGCTGGTACAGGTCGGTGTTGGAGAGCCGGTCGTCGACGCCGACCACCTCGCCGACCGTGCCCAGCAGGCCGCCCAGCCTGGACGGGCTGGTCAGCGTGCCGGAGTCCATGACCTTCAGCATCAGCGCGCGCAGGAAGTTCTGCTGGCGCTTGGTGCGGTCGAGGTCGCCGCCGGGGAGGCCGTAGCGCTCGCGGACGTAGAGCAGCGCCTGCGCGCCGTCCATGTGGTGGGTGCCGGCCTCCCAGGCGCGGGCCTCGCCGACGCCCTCGATGGTGCGCGGGACGGTGATGTCCACGCCGCCGACGGCGTCGGTCAGCGCGCGGAAGCCGTTCCAGTCGATCACGGCGACGTGGTCGACACGGATGCCGGTGAGGTTCTGCACGGTCTCGGTCATCAGTGCCGGGCCGCCCCAGGAGTAGGCGGCGTTCAGCTTGGCTTCGCCGTGGCCGGGGATCGGCACCCAGGTGTCGCGGGGGAGCGAGACCAGGGTGGCGGAGCGGCGGTCGTCGGAGAGGTGCAGCAGCATCATGGTGTCGCTGCGGGCCGCACCCGCCTGCCAGGCCGGGCCCTTGGCGGCGCTGCCGGTGGTCGGGGCGTCGGAGCGGGCGTCCAGGCCCACCAGCAGCAGGTTGAGGCCGCTCGCCGGGACCGGCCGTGGCTGGGCGGACTCCGGCGCGGTGGGGAAGGCGTCCGGGATCCGGTGGACGGAGGAGGCGTAGTGCTCGGCGGTCCAGTACAGGGCGCCGCACCCGCCGACGACGAGGACCAGCAGCATGGAGAGCGTCCAGAGCAGGACGCGCCGGGTGCGGCGGCGCCGGGCCGGCGGCTCGGGAGACTCGGGCCCCTCGGCAGTCTCGGGCCCCTCGGGGCTCTCGGGACCGGAGGGCCCCTCGGGACCGGAGGCGGGCGCGTCGGCGTCCCGGGCATCAGCGTCCCGGGCGTCGGGGCCGGGGCCGGGGGGACCGGTCGGCGGGGCGGTGGACCCGGCGCGCGGCTCGAACAGGCTCAGCCCGGACGGGGCCCACGCCTCCCCCGGACGCTCCGCCCCCGCCCCGCCCGTCACTTCGTCGCCCGTCCGGCCGTCCACCCGTTCGCCATCCGCCACCATGCGCGCATTGTGCCGCCGGTCACAGTCGCCGCGCGGGGTTTCCGCCGAGCCCGCGCCCGCGTGCGCGCCCCCTGCCCGGAAAGTGAGGCTGCGGCGGCCGAAACCGGAGGTCACACGGGACGGCATGGGCCCGGCTCGTGCGGCCGGATAGCATCGGTGGGCGCGGCCCCCACCGGGACCGTCACCCTCAGCTCGTTCCGAAGGGGAAACCGTGACCCTCCGCATCTCCGTGATCGGCACCGGCTATCTCGGTGCCACCCACGCCGCCGCCATGGCGGAGTTCGGCTTCGAGGTGCTGGGCCTGGACATCGACCCGGAGAAGATCGCCACCCTGACCGCGGGCCAGGTGCCGATGTACGAGCCGGGCCTCTCCGAGCTCCTGCTCAAGCACGTGGCGGGACACGAGGGTTCGACCGGCCGGCTGCGGTTCACCACCTCCGCGAAGGAGGCTGCCGAGTTCGGCGACGTGCACTTCGTCTGCGTCAACACCCCGCAGCGCAAGGGCGAGTTCGCCGCCGACATGTCGTACGTCGACGCGGCCGTCGACGCGCTCGCGCCGCACCTGACCCGCCCGGTGCTGGTGGTCGGCAAGTCCACCGTCCCGGTCGGTTCGGCGAGCCGGCTGGCCGAGCGGCTGGCCGCACAGGCACCGGTCGGCGAGGCCGCCGAACTGGCCTGGAACCCGGAGTTCCTCCGTGAGGGCTTCGCCGTCCAGGACACCCTGCGCCCGGACCGGATCGTGATCGGCACCCGCGACGGCCGCGCCGAGCAGCTGCTGCGCCAGGTGTACGCGGAGCCGATCGCCGCCGGGGTTCCGTTCCTGGTCACCGACTACGCCACCGCCGAGCTGGTGAAGACCGCCGCCAACTCCTTCCTCGCCACCAAGATCTCCTTCATCAACGCGATGGCGGAGGTCTGCGAGGCGGCCGGCGCCGACGTCACCCAGCTGAGCAAGGCGCTCGCGCTGGACGAGCGGATCGGCGGCAAGTTCCTCAACTCCGGTCTCGGCTTCGGCGGCGGCTGCCTGCCGAAGGACATCCGGGCGTTCATGGCCCGGGCCGGCGAGCTGGGCGCCGATCAGGCGCTGACCTTCCTCCGCGAGGTCGACTCGATCAACATGCGCCGCCGCTCCCGGATGGTCGAGCTGGCCCGCGAGCAGTGCGTCGGTGGCTTCCTGGGCCGCCGGGTCGCCGTCCTCGGCGCCGCGTTCAAGCCCAACTCCGACGACATCCGGGACTCCCCCGCGCTCAACGTCGCCGCCCAGATCCAGCTGCAGGGCGCACAGGTCACCGTCTACGACCCCAAGGCGATGGACAACGCCCGCAAGATGTTCCCCGGCCTGACGTACGCCGGCTCGCCGCTGGAGGCCGCCGAGGGCGCGCACGTCGTCCTGCACCTCACCGAGTGGCAGGAGTTCCGCGAGCTCGACCCCGCCGAACTGGGCGCGGTGGTCGCCGAGCGCCGCCTCCTGGACGGCCGCAACGTGCTCGACGCCGACGCCTGGCGTGCCGCCGGCTGGACCTACCGGGCCCTCGGCCGCCCGAGCTGACCCGACCGGGACGGCGCCCCGGCCAGTGCCCGATCGGTGCCCCGCCCGCATCCGGACGGGGCGCCGGCTGCTGCTACAGGTAGACGTCCGAGACCTCGAACGTCTGGACGCTCAACGCACCACAGCCGACCAGAAACGGCCGCCCTGGATCAGGGTGTCCTCGTAGTACCGGTAGCGCTGGCCGTCGCCGTCACCGACGCCGGTGACCCGGCGCTTGACGAGGGCGCCCTCCACCCCGGGCCCGCCGAACCGGGACAGGTCGAAGGTGAGCCACTGCGCGTTCTGGTAGTCGGCGGCGACGATGACCAGCTTGTGGTTGACGCCGTCGTACGCGGCGACCGCGTCGGGGTGCCCGGCGTTCGTGTAGAGGCAGCCCCTCCTGGACGGTGTTCATCAACGGCTTGTACCCCCGGTCCAGGCCGGGCTCGTTGACCGGCTGGACCGAGGCGAAGTCGATGCCCCGGTGGTCCCGCGCGTAGCGGGCCACCGTCGCCAGGTAGGCCGCCTTGTGCCGGGCCGTCACCACTCCCACACTGTGGAGGCGGCGGCCGGCCGGGCCGCCTCGGAGCGGGGGTGCCGTGGGAGCCGTGACCGTCCTGTTCATCGCCTCCGTCGTGGTGGTGGGCTACAACGTGTTCAGGGCCGCCACGGCCGTGGCGGCCCTCCGCCGGGCCGAACGGACCCCGCGGCGCTCGGGCTTCACCACGGGCCCCTACGAACTCGCCTACCTGGCCGAGCACCTGGCCGAGACCGCGATCGCCGTGATGCACCAGGAGGGGCGGCTGACGGCGTCCCGCTCGGGCACGGTCACGATCACCGATCCGGCCACCGCCGCCGAGATCGAGGTGCCCGCCGAGGCCACCGTGGTCCTCGCCGTCGGCCCGACCCGGACCCGCGGCCTGGCCGACCTGCTCGACGACCGGCGGCTCTCCGGCTGGCAGCTCTCCGAGGCGTCCGCGGAGCTCCGCGACCGCCTGGTGGCGTCCGGTCTGCTCCGGGACCAGCGGCTGTACGCCAGGGCGCTGGCCGGCTACCAGTCGGCGCCCTTCGCACCGGTCCTGGTCGGGCTGGCGGGGGCGTTCGCACTCTGGCAGGCGGATCTGCACGAGGGCCCGGTACGGCTGGTCCAGGTGGGCTTCGGGGTCGTGCTCGCGGCGGCCCTCGCCGTCGCGCTGTGGCCGCGGCCCCGGCCGAGCCGCACCAGCGAGCACGGCCGAAAGGTGCTGGCGCGGGCCCGGTCCTCCTCCGCGGGGGACTCCCCCGCCGTCCTCGTCGCGCTCGGCGGGCTCGCCGCGCTCCCGCCGGACCACCCGCTGGCGGTGGCCGGGGCGGCCGCCTACGTCCCGCCCGGGACCGCCCGGTAGGGGCCGGACGACCGGGGCCGGAAGGTCAGGGCCGGACAGGGCCTAACGGGTGGCCGGGTCGAGCCTCGGGATCTCGATGGCGGGGCACCTGTCCATCACCATCTCCAGCCCGCCGGCGCGCGCCCGCTCGTACGCGCCCTCGTCGATCACGCCGAGCTGGAACCAGACGGCCTTGGCGCCGATGGCCGCGGCCTCGTCCACGACCGGCCCGGCGAGGTCGGAGTTGACGAACACGTCGACCACGTCGACCTCGAAGGGGATCTCCGCGAGGGAGGCGTACCCCTGCTCGCCGTGCACCGTCTCCGCCTTCGGGTGCACGGGCACGATCCGCTTGCCGAAGCGCTGGAGCACCTCGGCCACCCCGTAGGCCGCGCGCCGCCGGTTGGACGAGAGGCCGACGACGGCCCAGGTGTCGCCCGTCTCGGTCAGGATCCTGCGGACCGTCTCCGGGTCGCCGTACATGCCGTGCCTCCTCGTGTCCCGCTGTGCCGGTGCTCTCGGGCTGTACCCGGCGCTGCGGGCGCCGGGGCCTCGTCATGCCCAGCGCAGCCCGGTGCCGGGTCATTCCCGCTCGCGGACGCCCGGGAGCCGGGCCCGGCGGGCGGACCCGCCAGGACCCGGCTCCCGGGCACGGGCACGGGCACGGGCCCGGGGCGGGGTCAGGAGCCGTCGAGCTGCCCGATGGTGGCGATCGACGGCGTCCGGCCGGCCGCACGCAGCCGGGCACCGGCGGCCTCGGCGTCGCGCAGGACGCGGACCGCGTTGTGCCAGGTCAGCTTCCCGAGATCGGTCTCCGACCAGCCGCGGCGCAGGAGCTCGGCGATCAGGTTCGGGTACCCGGCGACGTCGTCGAGGCCGGACGGGAGGAAGGCGGTGCCGTCGAAGTCTCCCCCGATGCCGATGTGGTCGATGCCGGCGACCTCGCGCATGTGGTCGAGGTGGTCGGCGACGGTGGACGCGGTGGCGATCGGACGCGGGTAGGTCTCCTCGAACGCACGCTGGCAGGCCATGCCCGCCGGCGTCGTGTCGAGGTGGTCGAAGCCGTGGGCGACCATGTTCTCGTCGGCGGCGAGGGTCCAGTCGATGGCGGCGGGCAGGATGAACTTCGGCACGAAGGTGGCCATCGCCACGCCGCCGTTGCCGGGGAGCAGGCCGAGCACGTCGTCCGGGATGTTGCGCGGGTGGTCGCAGACCCCGCGGGCGGAGGAGTGCGAGAAGATCACCGGCGCCTCGGCGACCCGCAGGGCGTCGCGCATGGTGTCGGCGGAGACGTGCGAGAGGTCGACCAGCATGCCGAGCCGGTTCATCTCCCGGACGACCTCCTCGCCGAAGGCGGTGAGGCCGCCGGCGACCGCCTTGTCGGTGGCCGAGTCGGCCCACGGGGTGTTGTCGTTGTGGGTGAGCGTCAGGTACCGGACGCCGAGCGCGTACAGCGCGCGCAGGGTGGCGAGCGAGCAGTCGATGGAGTGGCCGCCCTCGGCGCCCATCAGGGAGGCGATCCGGCCCTCGGCGCGCGCGGCTTCGAGGTCGTCGGCGGTGACGGCGAGCCGCAGCCGGTCGGGGAAGCGGTCGACCAGGGCGTGGACGAAGTCGATCTGCTCCAGGGTCGCGCTGACGGCGTGGTCCCCGGCGAGCCGGGAGGGGACGTAGACGGACCAGAACTGCGCGCCGACCCCGCCCGCGGTGAGGCGGGCGAGGTCGGTGTGCAGACGGGCGCTCTGGTCGGCCGCCAGGTCGAGCGCGTCGAGGTCGTAGCCGACCTGCTCGCGCATCGCCCACGGGAGGTCGTTGTGACCGTCGACCACGGGGGTGTCACGGAGGACGGCTCCGGCGCGCTCCAGCAGGGCCGGGGAGGCGGTGGAGGCGGAGGGATCCAGCAGCTCAGAGGTCATACGAGCTGTTGTATCCGATTTGCCTACTTCCCAAAGCCGAAGGAGGGGGAACCCGCCACCTTGGCCCGAAGCTTCCGGCCCTTCTCGGTCGCCTGGTTGTTCAGCTCGGCCTGGAAGTCCGTCATCTTCTCGGCCAGCTCCGAGTCGAACGCGGCCAGCATCCGCACCGCCAGCAGGCCCGCGTTGCGCGCGCCCGCCACCGAGACGGTGGCCACCGGCACGCCGGCCGGCATCTGCACGATCGACAGCAGGCTGTCCATGCCGTCCAGGTAGCGCAGCGGCACCGGCACGCCGATCACCGGCAGCGGGGTGACGGAGGCGAGCATGCCCGGCAGGTGGGCGGCGCCGCCGGCCCCGGCGATGATCGCCTTCAGCCCGCGCCCGTGGGCGCTCTCGCCGTACGCCACCATCTCGCGGGGCATCCGGTGCGCCGAGACGACGTCGACCTCGTAGGGGATCTCGAACTCGTCGAGGGCCTGGGCGGCGGCCTCCATCACGGGCCAGTCGGAGTCGGAGCCCATGACGATGCCGATCAGGGGCGCGGTGGGGGTGGTCATTCGGTGATCGTTCCTCGCAGGTAGGCGGCCGCGTGACGGGCGCGCTCACGGACGTCGTCGAGGTCGTCCCCGAAGACGTTGACGTGGCCGACCTTGCGGCCGGGCTTCACGTCCTTGCCGTACATGTGGATCCGCAGGCCGGGATCGCGGGCCATGCAGTGCAGGAAGGCGTGGTACATGTCCGGGTAGTCGCCGCCGAGGACGTTGACCATCACGGTCCACCGGGCGCGCGGGCGGGGGTCGCCGAGCGGCAGGTCGAGGACGGCCCGCAGGTGGTTCTCGAACTGCGACGTGACCGCGCCGTCCTGGGTCCAGTGGCCGGAGTTGTGCGGGCGCATGGCCAGCTCGTTGACCAGGATCCTGCCGTCCCGGGTCTGGAACAGCTCGACCGCCAGGTGGCCGGTGATGTCCAGCTCGCCGGCGATCCGCAGGGCCAGCTGCTGGGCCTCGTCGGACAGGGCCGGGTCGAGGTCGGGCGCGGGGGCGGTGACCTCGGCGCAGACGCCGTTCTCCTGGACGCTCTCCACCACCGGGTAGGCGACCGCCTGGCCGCTGGGCGAGCGGACCACGTTGGCGGCCAGCTCGCGGACGAAGTCGACCTTCTCCTCGGCGAGCACCGGGACGCCGGCCCGGAACGGGGCCGCGGCCTCCGTCTCGTCGTCGACGACCCAGACCCCCTTGCCGTCGTAGCCGCCGCGCACGGTCTTCAGGACGACCGGGTAGCCGGCGCCCTCCGCCGCGAACGCGGTCACGTCGGCCGGGTCGGCGACGAGCCGGTGCCGCGGGCAGGGCACGCCGATGGAGTCGAGCGTCGCCCGCATCACGCCCTTGTCCTGGGCGTTGACCAGCGCCTCCGGGCCCGGCCGGACGGCGATGCCGTCGGCCTGCAGGGCCCGCAGGTGCTCGGTCGGCACGTGCTCGTGGTCGAAGGTGATCACGTCGCAGCCGGCCGCGAAGCGGCGCAGGGTGTCAAGGTCGCGGTAGTCACCGAGGACGGTGTCGGAGACGACCTGCGCGGCCGAGTCCTGGGGGGTGTCGGCGAGGAGCTTGAACCGGATCCCGAGCGGGATACCCGCCTGGTGCGCCATGCGGGCCAGCTGCCCGCCTCCGATCATGCCGACCACTGGAAAATTCGCATTGCCCGGAGAAGTCACCCCGCCAGGATATCCGGGCCGGTCGGAGGGTGTGGAACCGCTCCGGCAGTCGGGGCGTCTACGGTTCGGGGCCCTTCGATACCGTACGGAGGGGCTGAGCCGATCGGCGGAACCGGGTAGCCTGGACGGCCAGGTCCTGGTACGCGTGATCCGATCATGTGCGTGCACGCAGGGCTCAAGGGGCCGACCGCGTTCACGCGCCGGGCCCCTTTCGTCCGCAGGCACATGGAGGCAGCCCGGTATGGCGACGACCACGGCGTCGAACCCCTCACTGGCGCAGAAACTGCGCGGCATGTCGGGCGAGGTGGTGAAGTTCGGCCTCGTCGGCCTCAGCGGCGTGGTGGTCAACTTCGTCGTCTTCTGGGTCTGCCTCAACGGCCTGCACCTCGCCTCGCTGCGCTCCAACATCGCCGCCACGCTGGTCGCGATCGCCACCAACTACCTGGGCTACCGCTACTGGCTGTACCGGGACCGCGACGCCGCCTCGCGCAAGCGCGAGATCACGCTCTTCCTGGTGTTCAGCGGCGCCGGCATGCTGATCGAGACCGGGGTGCTCGGCATCACGGTGTACGCGCTCGGGTTCTCCTCGCACTTCGAGCAGCTGGCCGCCAAGGTGGCCGGCCTCGCGCTGGGCACGGTGTTCCGCTTCGTCTCGTACCGGACCTGGGTGTTCAAGGCCGTCCCCGAGTCGACGACCGCGCCGTCGGCCGCGACCGCGCCCGGGACCGTGCCCGCACCCCTGGCCGAGGCGCTGGCCGAGACCGTCGCCGGGACGGCTCCGGCGGCCGGTGTGGTCGCCCAGGCCGAGCTGATGCTGGCCGCCCAGGAGATCCGGTACGCCAAGGCCGAGTAGCGGCCGCACCCGGCCCGCCCGGGTCCCGCTCGCCCGCCCGCGTCCCGCTCCTCCTTGCCCGCCCGTGTCCCGCTCGCCCGCCCGCGTCCCGCTCCTCCGCTTGCCCCGCCCGCTCCGGCAAGAGGAGAGTGGTGACCGAGGGCGAGCACGGCCGGCGAACGATCGAGTCCGAGGGGGAACCCAGGAGGCTCGTCATGGCGTTCGTCCAGATCATCGACTGCAGGACCGACAGGGTGGACGAGCTCAACGGTCTGCTGGACCGCTGGGCCGAGCAGACCGAGGGCCGGCGGACGGTCGACCACGCGGTGCTGGCCACCGACCGGTCGGACCCCCGGCACGTCGTGGAGATCGTCGAGTTCGCGTCGTACGAGGACGCGATGCGCAACTCCCGGCTGCCGGAGACGGACCGGATCTTCCGCGAGATGGTCGCGCTCTGCGACGAGCCGCCCGCGTTCACCGATCTCGACGTGGTCCGGGAGGCCCGGTTCTGACCCGCCCCGTTCCCCGGGTCGCCGCCGCCCGCCCGCCAGGCCCCGCCCGGGCCTAGACGTCGCGCCGGCTGCGGCCGAGGAAGAGTGCGAACACCGCAGGCCGCAGCGAGAGCAGCTCCAGCCGGCCGCCGTCGGCCTCCGCGAGGTCACGGGCGACGGCCAGCCCGATCCCGGTCGAGTTGCGGCCGCTGACCGCGCGTTCGAAGACCCGGTTGCCCAGTTCGGCGGGCACCCCGGGGCCCTCGTCCTGCACCTCGACCACCGCCGACGTCCCGGACGGCCGGACCCGCAGGGTGATCGTCCCGGCGCCGTGCATCAGCGAGTTCTCGATGAGGGTGGCCAGCACCTGGGCGACCGTGCCGGGGGTACCGACCACGGTGACCCCGTGCAGGCCCTCGACCTGGAGCACCCGTCCGGTGCCGCGCAGCGACGCGCCCCACTCCTCCACCTGCTGCTTGACGACGTCGTCGAGGTCGAAGGCCACGGCGGTGGGGCTGCGCGGGTCGCGCTGGGTGGTGAGCAGCCGCTGGACGACGTCGGTGAGCCGCTCGACCTGCTGGAGGGCGATGGTGGCCTCCTCCTTGACGGTGTCCGGGTCCTCGGCGAGCGCGGTGATCTCCTCCAGCCGCATGGAGAGTGCGGTCAGCGGGGTGCGCAGCTGGTGGGAGGCGTCGGCGGCGAGGCGGCGTTCGGCGGTGAGCATCCGGGCGATCCGCTCGGCGCTGACGTCGAGGACCTCCGCGACCCGGTCGAGTTCGGGCACGCCGTAGCGGCGGTCGCGCGGGCGCGGGTCGCCGGAGCCGAGCCGTTCGGCGGTCTCGGCGAGGTCGGTGAGGGGGCGGGCGAGCCGTTTGGCCTGCCAGACGGCGAGGGCGACGGCGGCCTGGACGGCGAGCAGCGCGACCACGCCGAGCAGCAGCAGCATGTTGGCGATCTCGTGGTCGACGGCGGCCCGGGACTGCTCGACGGTGACGGTCTCGCCGCTGACGCCCCGCTCGACCGCCTTGAGCAGGTGGTTCCCGTCGGGCCGGTGTCCGCTGGAGACGGTCGACTGGCCGGGGATGTCCACCTCGACGTACTGGCCCTCGGAGACCTGGTTGGCGAACTTGTCGCCGGTGACCGGCTCGTTGGCCGCCAGCCGGTTCTCCACCAGGGAGAGCACCCGGACGGCGGCCGCGTCGACCCGGTCCTGGGCGGAGCTGACGATGGTGCGCTTCTCCACCAGGGCGAGCGGGACGCAGAACACCACGACCACCACGAGGACGACGCCGAGCAGCGAGTTGATCATCCGGCGTTTCACGCTGGCGCTCCCCGTGGTGGTGCGAAGTGGTGGTGCCTGCCCGGGTGCCGGGGCGTCGCGCCCCCCGGGCCCTAGTTCTTCTCGAAGCGGAAGCCCACGCCGCGCACGGTGGCGATGTAGCGGGGGTTCGCGGCGTCGTCGCCGAGCTTCTTGCGCAGCCAGGAGATGTGCATGTCGAGGGTCTTGGTGGAGGTCCACCAGGTGGTGTCCCAGACCTGGCGCATGATCTCCTCCCGGGTGACCACCCGGCCGGCGTCGCGCACCAGGACCCGCAGCAGCTCGAACTCCTTGGCGGAGAGGGTGAGCTCCTCCTCGCCGAGCCAGGCGCGGTGCGACTCGATGTCGATCTTGACCCCGTGCGCCCCGGTGGTCAGCTGGTCGACGTTGCCGCGCCGGAGCAGGGCGCGGACCCGCGCGAGCAGTTCGGCGAGGCGGAACGGCTTGGTGACGTAGTCGTCGGCGCCGGCGTCCAGGCCGACCACCGTGTCGACCTCGTCGGCGCGGGCGGTGAGCACCAGGACGGGGCAGCTGCGGCCGTCGGCGCGCAGCCGGCGGCAGACCTCCAGCCCGTCCATCTCGGGCAGGCCGAGGTCGAGGACGACGAGGTCGACCTCCTCGCCGAGTCCGGCGGCGAGCGCGGAGGGGCCGTCCTCCCGGACGAGCACCTCGTAGCCCTCGCGGCGCAGGGCCCGGGCGAGCGGTTCGGAGATCGCCGGGTCGTCCTCGGCGAGCAGCACACAGGTCATGTGGTGATGGTAGTCCGCCCGGGTACGGCCGTTGTGGCCGTGAGGTAGTTCACAGTGCGTGATCGTTATACGGAGTGCGATCAAGCCTCAACCGACACGCCCGGCCCGGTCGTTCGGCGAAGATTCTGCTCTTGGATCTTGCAACTGAAGGAATTAAGGCTGCTCTACCATGGATAGATCCAGCGAATCTGTCGCCGACTTTGCTATCGGCATACCTAATTGCCGTGTTTTGTCAGCTGATGACGCCAAATATCGCCACGTAGAGTGGTTCCGTCCACGTCCGCCGCCACCCCCCTTGGCGGACGCTGTCAGGCAAGGAACCCACTACACATGGCGTCTACGACCCTGGAGTCCGGCGTACAGCCGGCCTCTCCCAGCGGCAAGACCTTCCTCGGGCACCCCCGGGGCCTCGCCACGCTCTTCATGAGCGAGATGTGGGAGCGCTTCAGCTACTACGGCATGCGTGCCCTGCTGGTGCTCTACATGACCGCCTCCGTCACCGACGGTGGCCTCGGCATGAAGCTCGCCGTCGCGAGCGCCGTCTACAGCGTGTACACGGCCATGGTCTACCTGCTGGCTCTCCCGGGCGGCTGGATCGCCGACCGCTTCCTCGGCGCCCGGAAGACCGTCGCCCTCGGTGGCTCGATCATCATGATCGGCCACTTCATGCTGGCCCTTCCGGCGAGCGTGTCGTTCTTCGCCGGCCTCGCGTTCATCGCGGTCGGCTCCGGCCTGCTCAAGGCCAACATCTCGACGATGGTCGGCCACCTCTACGACGGTCCCAACGACCCGCGTCGTGACGGCGGCTTCACCATCTTCTACATGGGCATCAACCTCGGTGCCTTCGCCGCCCCGCTGATCATCGGGACCATCGGCCAGGAGGTCGACTGGCACCTCGGCTTCGCCCTCGCCGGCGTCGGCATGGCCCTGGGCCTCACCCAGTTCCTGCTCGGCACCCGCCACCTGAGCGCCAAGAGCGACGTGGTGACCTCGCCGATCTCGCCCGCCGAGAAGAGCGCCATCTTCAAGAAGGCCGGCCTCTGGCTGGCGGTGGCCGCCGTCTTCTACGCGGTCGTCGCGCTGACCGGCCACTTCACCATCAACTGGGCGATCTGGCCGCTGTCGATCGCGGGCATCGCGCTCCCGGTCTTCGTCTTCGCCAAGGTGAAGCGGGACAAGGACCTCGACGAGACCGAGCAGTCCCGGATGAGCGGCTACATCTGGTTCTTCGTCGCCGCCGCCGTCTTCTGGATGATCTACGACCAGTCCGGCTCGACGCTGAACATCTTCGCCCAGGACAACACCTCGTCGACCCTGTTCGGCTTCGACTTCCCGTCCAGCTGGTTCCAGTCGCTCAACCCGCTGTACATCATGGCGCTGGCCCCGGTCTTCGCCTGGCTCTGGGTCCTGCTGTCCCGCAAGGCCAAGAACCCCAGCACCACCATGAAGTTCGCCTTCGGCCTGCTCATGATCGGTGCCTCGTTCATGGTCATGATGCTGGCGATGGCCGCCGCCTCGGGCGGGGCCAAGGTCACCCCGCTCTGGCTGGCGATGGTCTACCTGATCCAGACCGTCGGCGAGCTCACCCTCTCCCCGGTGGGCCTCTCCGTCACCACCAAGCTGGCCCCGGCCAAGTACGCCAGCCAGATGATGGGCGTCTGGTTCCTCGCGGTCACCGCGGGCGACTGCGTCGCCGCCATCTTCCAGCTCGTCCTCGGCGACGGGGTGGTCGGATCCACCTGGTACTTCGCGGTCCAGGGCGGCATGGCGATCATCGCCGGCGTGGCCCTCGCGATGTACCGCAAGAAGGTCGTCCGGCTGATGGGCGACGTCCACTGACGACGCCCGGCCGCACCGCCTGACCGTCTGCCTCCGGGGCCGGCGCGGAGTCCCGAGCTCCGTGCCGGCCCCGGTCGCCGTTCCCGACGGCCCGGGTGACCGGAGCGGCACCGGCGTGTCAGTGTGCCGACCATGACCCATGGCCCCGTACACGAACGCCCGCCGACCCTCCCCCGCCAGCTCGCGCGCACCCGGCGCTTCACGCTCGGCGCACCCGCCCGGCCGACGATCTCCGCCGACGGCCGGACCGTCCTCTTCCTGCGCAGCCGCTCCGGCGACGACCCGGTCTCCTGCCTCTGGACGCTCGACACCGGCAGCGGCGAGGAACACCTGCTCGCCGACCCCGTCGCGCTCGGCGTCGACGAGAACGACCTGCCCGACGCCGAACGCGTCCGCCGCGAACGCGCCCGCGTCCTGACCGGCGGCATCACCGCGTACGCCACCGACACCGCCGGCCGGCTCGCCGCCTTCGCCCTCGGCGGCACCCTCTGGCTCGCCGACACCGGGACCCGCGAGGTCCGGCCCGTCCCCACCGGCGGAGGGGTGTACGACCCGCGCCCCGACCCCACCGGCCGCCGGATCGCCTACGTCCGCGCCGGCGCCCTGCGGGTCGTCGAGGCCGACGGCACCGGCGACCGCGCGCTCGCCGAACCCGAGCACCCCGAGGTCGGGTACGGCGTCGCCGAACACGTCGCCGCCGAGTCCATGCACCGCAGCCGGGCCCACTGGTGGTCCCCGGACGGCACCCGACTGCTGGTCGCGCGGGTCGACGAGCGCCCGCTGCGCCGCCTGCACCTCGCCGACCCGTCCGACCCGGCGAGTCCCCCGCGCACGATCCGCTACCCGCTGGCCGGCACCGCCAACGCGGACGTCTCGCTCCTGCTGCTCGGCATCGACGGCTCCCGCACCGACGTCCCCCGGGACGGCGCCGCCTCCGAGTACCTGACCGCCGCGGGCTGGGACGGCCACGGCCCGTTCGCCGCCGTCCAGAGCCGCGACCAGCGGACGGTGCGCACCCTCGCGATCGACCCGGCCGACGGGTCCACCCGGGTCCTCGCCGAGCGGCACGACGAGCACTGGGTCGAACTCGTCCCCGGCCTGCCCGTGCGCACCGCCTCCGGCCGCCTGATCGACGCCGCCGACATCGGCGACACCCGGCACCTCACCGTGGACGGGCGGCCCGTCACCCCGGCCGGCCGGCAGTTGCACGCGGTCCTCGGCGTCGACGGCGACGAGGTGCTCCTCACCGCCTCCGAGGAGCCGGTGGAGTCCCACCTCTGGGTCTGGAGCCCCACCAAGGGCGCCCTCCCGCTCAGCGACGAAGCCGGCGCGCACACCGGCGTACGGCGGGCCGGCACGCTGGTCCACACCGCGTGCACGCCCGGCGCCCCTGGCCCGGTCACCACCGTCCGCCGGGACGGGCAGCCCGCCCTCACGATCGCCTCCCGCGCACAGACCCCGGTCCTCACCGCGCGGCCCGAACTGCTCCGGCTCGGCCCGCGCGAACTGCGCGCCGCGCTCTTCCTGCCCGCCGGCCACCGCCCCGCGGACGGGCCGCTGCCCGTCCTGCTCGATCCGTACGGCGGACCGGCCGGCACCAAGGTCTCGGCCGGCGGCGGATGGCCCGACCTGGTCTCCCAGTGGTTCGCCGACCAGGGCTACGCCGTGCTGGTCGTCGACGGCCGCGGCACTCCCGGACGCGGCCCGCGTTGGGAGAAGAGCGTCTTCGCCGACGTCGCCACCCCCGCCCTCGACGACCAGGTCGAGGCGCTCCACGAGGCCGCCGGCGCCCGCCCCGGTCTGCTCGACCTCGACCGGGTCGGCATCCGCGGCTGGTCCTACGGCGGCTTCCTCGCCGCGCTCGCCGTCCTGCGCCGCCCCGACGTCTTCCACGCCGCCGTCGCCGGGGCGGCCCCGACCGACCACCGGCTCTACGACACCCACTGGAAGGAACGATTCCTCGGCCACCCGGACGAGCACCCCGACCGGTACGACGCCTGCTCGCTCCTCCCCGACGCCCCCGGACTGCGCCGCCCCCTGCTGCTGATCCACGGCCTCGCCGACGACAACGTGCTCCCCGCCCACACCCTGCGCCTCTCCGCCGCGCTCCTGGCCGCCGGGCGCCCGCACGAAGTCCTCCCGCTCGGCGGCACGGCCCACTCGCCGAGCGACGAGACGGTGTCGGAGAACCTGCTCCACCACCAGTTGGACTTCCTGAAGCGGTCGTTGAAGCGGGCCTGAGCGGCAGGCCCGGGCAGCGGACCCGAACGGCGGCAGGCCCCGGACACGCCGGAGGGGCCGGCGCGTGAGCACCGGCCCCTCCCCCGCCCGGCCGCCCGTCGGGCAGGCCCTGGGGCGGCCCGCCAGACCTCCCGTCAGACCTCCCGGACGCCCGCCCGCCAGACCGCCGCCGTCAGCGGCACGCCCGGACGGTACGCCAGGTGCACGGGAGAGGGTGCCTCCAGCAGCTGGAGGTCGGCCCGGGCCCCCACCCGCACCGTGCCCACGTCCGACCGCCGCAGCGCCCGCGCACCGCCCGCCGTCGCGGCCCAGACCGCCTCGTCCGGCGTCATGCCCATCTCCCGCACCGCCACCGCGATGCAGAAGGCCATCGAACTGGTGAAGCTGGAACCGGGGTTGCAGTCGGTGGAGAGCGCCACCACCGCCCCCGCGTCCAGCAGCCGGCGCGCGTCCGGGTAGACGGCCCGGGTGGAGAACTCGGCGCCCGGCAGCAGCGTGGCGACCGTCGCCGAGCCGGCCAGCGCGGCCACGTCCTCGTCGGTGAGGTGGGTGCAGTGGTCGGCGGAGGCCGCCCCCAGCTCGACGGCCAGCTGTACGCCCGGCCCGTAGGTGAGCTGGTTGGCGTGCACCCGGGGGGTGAGCCCCCGCTCGATGCCGGCGGTCAGGATCGCCCGGGCCTGGTCGCCGTCGAAGGCGCCCTTCTCGCAGAACACGTCCACCCAGCGGGCGTACGGCGCGCAGGCGTCCAGCATCGGCCCGGTGACCAGGTCGACGTACCCGGCCGGGTCCTCCGCGTACTCGGGGGCGACCACGTGCGCGCCCAGGTAGGTGGTCTCCGGCGTGTACGAGGAGGCGATCCGCAGCGCCCGGGCCTCGTCGGCGACGGTCAGCCCGTACCCGGACTTGCACTCGACCGTCGTGGTGCCCTGCCGCAGGGCCTCCCGCACCAGCCGGGCCAGGTTGGCGTCGAGTTCGGCGTCGGCGGCGGCCCGGGTGGCGGCGACCGTGGTGCGGATGCCACCGGCGGTGTAGGACTGGCCGGACATCCGGGCGTTGAACTCGGCGGTGCGGTCGCCGGCGAAGACCAGGTGGGCGTGCGAGTCGACGTAGCCGGGCAGCAGGGCGCGCCCCGCCGCGTCGAAGCGCTCGTCGGCGGCGGGCGCCTCCGCGGCCGGACCGACCCAGGCGACGGTCGCGCCGTCGATCACCACGGCCGCGTCGGTGAGCAGGCCGAGCGGCCCGGTCCCGTGCGCGGGGTCGTTGGTGACCAGGCTTCCGATGCCGGTGATCAGCGTGCTCGGGATGCTCGGGGTGCTCACGTCGTGCCTTTCGGGAACGGGGCCGGGGGAGCGGGCCGAAGCGGCCCGCTCCCCCGGCGTCGACAAGGAGGCGACGACCGGGAGAGGACTCCCGGTCGGCGGCTCGGCGGTCCAACGGCTCAGCAGCTCAGCAGCTCAGCAACTCAGCAGTTCAGCAGTTCAGCGCGGTGATCGAGGTGTGCAGCGCACCCGGCACGTCCGGCACCAGCTGGTGCACGCCGTCCTTGACCACGTGCCGCCCGCCGACCACCACGTGCCGCACGTCGGCCGCCGAGGCGGCGAAGACGGCGATCTCGGCACCGAGCCGGAACGCCGGCCCGGCGGTCCGCACCGAGTCCAGCGCGATCACCGTGAAGTCGGCGAACGCACCGGCCTCGATCCGCCCGGCCTCCGGCCAGCCGAGCGAGGCGTGCCCGTCCTCCGTCCCCGCCCGCAGCAGCGAGTTCGCCGTCCAGTGGCCCCGGGTGCGGGTCCGCAGCCGCTCGTTCAGCTCCAGCGCGCGGGCCTCCTCGAACGGGTCGATGACGGCGTGGCTGTCGCTGCCGAGGGTGACCGGGCAGCCGCCGGAGGCGAGGGTCCGGGCCGGGCCGATGCCGTCCGCGAGGTCCCGCTCGGTGGTGGGGCACATGCAGACGGTGGTGGAGGAGTCGGTGAGCAGCTTGACGTCCTCCTCGGTGAGGTGGGTGGCGTGCACGGCCGAGGTGCGCGGCCCGAGCGCGCCGTGGTCGGCGAGCAGCCGGGTCGGGGTGACACCGTGCGCGGCGAGGCAGGCGTCGTTCTCGGCGGTCTGCTCGGAGAGGTGGACGTGCAGCGGGGCCTCGCGCTCCGCCGCCCAGCGCGCGACGGTGCCGAGCTGCTCCGCGGGGACCGCCCGCACCGAGTGGATCGCGGCCCCGATCCGGGCGTGCTCGCGGGCCTTCAGCCCGTCGGCCCGGGCGGCCCAGGCCTCGGCGTCGCCGTCACCGAACCGGAGCTGCGGCTTGGTCGGTTCGGCGCCGAAGCCGGACGACAGGTAGCAGGTGTCGAGCAGGGTGATCCGGATGCCGGCCCGGGCGGCGGCCTCGATGAGCGCCTCGCCCATCGCGTTGGGGTCGTCGTAGCGGGCGCCGCCGGGCGCGTGGTGGAGGTAGTGGAACTCACCGACGGCGGTGATCCCGGCGAGCGCCATCTCGGCGTAGACGGCGGTGGCGAGCGCCAGGTAGCTGTCCGGGTCGAGCGCACCGGCGAACCGGTACATGGTGTCGCGCCAGGTCCAGAAGGTCCCGGAGCCGACCTGGACGTGGCCGCGCAGCGCCCGGTGGAAGGCGTGCGAGTGGGCGTTGGCCTGGCCGGGCAGCAGCAGACCGTCGAGCCGGACGGCGCCGGGCGGGCAGGGGCCGCTGTCCGGCTGCACCCGGGCGATCTTGCCGCCGGCGCCGGTGCTGATCAGCACGTCCTGCTCGACCACCGGCCCGTTGGCGTGCGGCAGCCAGGCGTACCGCGCCCAGTAGGTCACTGACACGCCAGGTCCTCCAGTACGTCGGCGAGGGCGGCCACGCCGGCCAGGCAGTCGGCCGTCTCGGCGTGCTCGGCCGGGGAGTGGGAGACTCCGCTCGGGTTCCGCACGAACAGCATGGCGGTCGGGACGGCCGATGCCAGGATCCCGGCGTCGTGTCCCGCACCGGTGGGCAGCACCGGGACGGCGCCCGGTCCGCGCTTGCCGAGGACCTGTGCGAGGCGGTCGCGCAGCGGGCCGTCGAAGTCCACCACCGGGGTGTAGGACTCGCGGGTCAGCTCGACCCGGACGCCGTCGCGCTCGCCCCGCTCGTACGCCGCCCGCCCGATCTCCTCGACGAGCGCGGCCAGCGTGGCCTCGTCGGCGGCCCGGGAGTCCAGCCAGCCGCGGACCAGGGAGGCGATCGCGTTGGTGCCGTTGGGCTCGACGGCGACCTTGCCGAAGGTGGCGAGCGCGTCGGCGAGCTTCGCCTTCTTCCGTGCGGCGAGCACGGTGTTGGCGTAGGTGAGCATCGGGTCGCGGCGGTCCTCGATCCGGGTGGTCCCGGCGTGGTTGGCCTCGCCGTGGAAGTCGAACCGCCAGCGGCCGTGCGGCCAGATCGCCGAGGCCACACCGACCGGCCGGTCCTCGTCGAGGTAGCGGCCCTGCTCGACGTGGAGTTCGACGAAGGCGCCGATCCGGGCCAGCCGGTCGGAGTCCGCGCCGATCGCGGCCGGGTCGTAGCCGGCCCGCTCCATCGCGTCGGGCAGCCGGACGCCGTCCGCGTCGCGCAGCTCGTAGGCGGCCTCGCGGTCCAGCACCCCGGCGGTGAGCCGGGAGCCGATGCAGGCCACGCCGAACCGGGCGCCCTCCTCGTCGCCGAAGTTGACGATCGCCAGCGGCCGGGTGAACCCGGCGCCCCGCGAGCGCAGTTCGTCCAGCGCGGCGAAGGAGGAGACCACCCCGAGCGGGCCGTCGAAGGCGCCGCCGTCCGGGACGGAGTCCAGGTGCGAGCCGGTGACGACCGCGCCCTCCCCGGCCGGGTCGCCGAGCCAGGCCCACTGGTTGCCGTTGCGGTCCAGCTCGTAGGTCAGGCCGCGGCTGCGGGCCTGCTGCTCGAACCAGGCGCGGCACTCGGCGTCGGCGGAGTTCCAGGCGAACCGGCGGTAGCCGCCGGAGGAGGCGGAGCGGCCCACGGGGAGCAGCTCCGCCCACATCCGCTCGAAGCTGTCGGAGCCGGGCTCGGTCACAGCTCGCCCATCGGGATGCGGACACCGCGCTCGGCGGCGACCTCGTCGGCACGGTCGTAGCCGGCGTCGACGTGCCGGATGACGCCCATGCCCGGGTCGTTGGTGAGCACCCGGCGGATCTTCTCCCCCGCCAGCGGGGTGCCGTCGGCCACGGTGACCTGGCCGGCGTGGATCGAGCGGCCGATGCCGACGCCGCCGCCGTGGTGGATGGAGACCCAGGACGCGCCGGAGGCGACGTTGACCATGGCGTTGAGGAGCGGCCAGTCGGCGATCGCGTCGGAGCCGTCCAGCATCGCCTCGGTCTCCCGGTACGGGGAGGCGACGGAGCCGCAGTCCAGGTGGTCGCGGCCGATCACGATCGGGGCGGACAGCTCACCGGAGGCGACCATGTCGTTGAACCGCTCGCCGGCCTTGTCGCGCTCGCCGTAGCCGAGCCAGCAGATCCGCGCGGGCAGGCCCTGGAAGTGCACCTTCTCCTGGGCCATCTTGATCCAGCGGTGCAGCGACTCGTTCTCGGGGAAGAGGTCGAGCACCGCCTTGTCGGTCTTGGCGATGTCCTGCGGGTCGCCGGAGAGGGCCGCCCAGCGGAACGGGCCCTTGCCCTCGCAGAACAGCGGCCGGATGTACGCCGGGACGAAGCCGGGGAAGGCGAAGGCGCGGTCGTAGCCGGCCAGCTGGGCCTCGCCGCGGATCGAGTTGCCGTAGTCGAACACCTCGGCGCCGCGGTCCTGGAAGCCGACCATCGCCTCGACGTGCCTGGCCATCGACTCGCGCGAGCGCTGGGTGAACTCGGCGGGCTTCTCGGCCGCGTACGTCGCCATGTCGTCGAAGGCGACACCGAGCGGCAGGTAGCTCAGCGGGTCGTGGGCGCTGGTCTGGTCGGTCACGATGTCGATCGGCGCGTCCATCGCGAGCAGCTGCGGGAACAGCTCGGCGGCGTTGCCCAGCAGGCCGATGGAGAGCGGCTGCTTCCTGTCGCGGGCGGCGGTGGCCAGCTCCAGCGCGTGCGAGAGGTTCTTGGCCTCGACGTCCAGGTAGCGGTGCTCGATCCGGCGGGAGATCCGGGACGGGTCGCAGTCGATACAGATCGCCACGCCGCCGTTCATGGTGACGGCCAGCGGCTGGGCGCCGCCCATGCCGCCGAGGCCGGCGGTGAGGGTGATCGTCCCCGCCAGCGTGCCCTCGTAGCGCTTGTTGGCGACGGCGGCGAAGGTCTCGTAGGTGCCCTGGAGAATGCCCTGGGTGCCGATGTAGATCCACGAGCCGGCGGTCATCTGCCCGTACATGGTGAGTCCGAGGGACTCCAGCCGCCGGAACTCCTCCCAGTTGGCCCAGTCGCCGACCAGGTTGGAGTTGGCGATCAGCACGCGCGGCGCCCACTCGTGGGTCTGCATGACGCCGACCGGACGGCCGGACTGGACCAGCATGGTCTCGTCCTGCTTCAGCCCCTCCAGCGTCCGGACCATGGCGTCGAACGAGCGCCAGTCCCGCGCGGCCTTGCCGGTGCCGCCGTAGACGACCAGCTTCGACGGGTGCTCGGCCACCTCCGGGTCGAGGTTGTTCATCAGCATCCGCAGGGCGGCCTCCTGCTGCCACCCCTGCGTCGTCAGCGCGGTTCCCCGTGCCGCCCGCACCTCGCGCGGCCCGCTCGCCTGCTGCACCATGTCCAGCCTCCCTACGGATGAATTCATTCAGTCTCTACTCGGCTGAATATATCCAAACATTCAGCCTCCGGCCAGACCTGCGCACATCCGATCAACACCCGCACGGCCGACCACCGAGCGCTACCCCGAACCCGGCGAACACCAGCCACTCGGCCCAGCGACGGGGAGCGGAGGAGACGGGCGTACGGCGGACGACGGCCGCCACCGGGCAGCCCGACGGACTCCGCGACACGGCGGAGGAGGTCGAGCGGAGCACCGGCCTTCGCGTCCGGATCGCCGGAGGCACCCCGGTGACGTCACCGCCTCCCCGCGGGAAGCACGCGGGAAGCACGCGGGGAGCGTCGGACGGCTCTCCCGCCGCGCACCCGTGCCGCTCGCTCGGCCGCTCCCGGGCGAGCGAGCGGCACGGCCGGCCTCCCGGTCCGCGCCCCGTGTCGCCGGCCACCGTCAGGCGGCGGCGTCGCCGTCCCAGTCGATGCCGATCTCGGCGAGCCAGCGGCGGTCGTCGGCGTCCGGGTCGGCGGGGCGGGGCCGGCGGGGGATCTCCTGGACGGGGCCGAGACCGTAGCGTTCCGCGGTGGCGGCCGCGCGGGCGTCGGGCTCGATGACACCGACGTGCACGGCGGTGTCGTCGCCCGGATCGAGGACGGTCAGTTCGGGCTCGGGCAGACGGCGCAGGGTGACGCGGCGTCCGCAGGTCGGGCAGGACCACTCGTCGGCGCCCGAGGCGAGGCGCCCGACGAACTTCATCTCGTGGATCACGCGCATGGCGGCACCCCCTGTACAGAGGGATGCCCGGGTTTGTGACGACTACTCCAGAAAGAGCCCGCGCGCCGCGGCCGACTGCTCGATGGATTCCAAACGGGCCTCGGCGCCCGGGAGTTCGTCACACATGGTCTGCAACAGCACGCGCCCGAGCATCATCGGCGCGCAGGCGGTGTCGAAGACCAGGTTGGTCCCGACGGCGGCGGGGAGCATCAGGTCGGAGAGCTTGGCGACGGGGGCGAACGCGCTGTCCGCCACGGTGAGCACCGTCAGCCCGCAGTCCCGGGCGACCGTCAGCGCCTCCATGAGCTCGCGCGGGTAGCGCGGCAGGGCGAAGCAGAGCAGTGCGGTGGCACCGGCGGCGGCGGCCTGTTCGAGGCGGTCGGCCAGCATGCTGCCGCCCTCGTCGAGGAGCCGGATGTCGGGGTGCACCTTGGCCGCGAAGTACGCGAAGCCGCGCGCCTGCGCCGAGGCGGCGCGCAGGCCGAGGACGGGCAGCGGGCGGGAGGCCGCGAGGAGCCGGGCGGCGCGGGCGATGGGTTCGGGGTCGGCGAGCAGGTCGGCGAGCAGGCGCAGGTGCTCGATCTCGGCGAGGACGGCCTGCTGGTGCTCGTTGCGGACGGCGTCGGCGGGGGTCTCGGGCGCGGCCGGTTCGCCGGCGCCGAGTTCGCGCAGCTGCTTGCGGAGCGCGGGGTAGCCGTCGTAGCCGAGGGCGACCGCGAAGCGGGTGACGGAGGGCTGGCTGACGCCGGCGAGTTCCGCGACCTCGACGCTGGAGAGGAACGGGGCCTCGGTGGCGTGCCGGACCAGGGAGTGCGCGATCCGGCGCTGGGTGGGGGTGAGCCGGTGTCCTTCGAAGAGCTGGAGCAGCCGGGCGGAGGGGCCGACCGTGCCGGTGTCCTCGGTGGCGGTCATTGCGGTACCTCCGGATGCGAGCTGTTCGGATGACTGTGCAGCAGCGGGCTGCCACTGGCAAAGACGTCTCGTACGCCGGAACACCGGGTGAGACCTCCGGCGGCCGGCCGGACGGCGCTCCGGCCACCGCCCCCGTGTCCGATCCGACGGCCGATCCGACCGCCGCCCCCGTGGTCGATCCGGCTGCCGCGCGGCGACCGGTCGGACCGACGACCCGGTCGGCCTCCCGGGGGTGACCCTGATTTCCCCCCTAGTCCTCCCGGATTACGGTGCGAACCGATGGACCGACACGCCCTCGTGGGCGCACCCTGGTTGCCATGGACACTCGCCAGGACGACATGCGGCGCGATCTCGATGCCTCGCTGCAGGCCCGCAAGGAGCTCGGCAAGGAGTACGAGTCGGAACTCGTCGATTCCTTCCTCTCCCGGATCGACGCCCGCCTCGACGCCCGGGTGGAGCGCCGGGTCGCGGAGCGGCTCGGCCCCGCCGGTGGCTACGACCCGGCGGAGGGGCACCGGCCGCACGGTCCCGGACGCCGCCCGCACCGCCCGCACGGTTCGGGCGCCCGGGTGGTGCCGATCGTCTCGATGGCGCTGGGCATCCCGCTGTCCGGCATCGCCGGCGGCACCAGCGGGATCTGGGGACTGGTGGTCTGCTGGGCCGGCATCGTCGGCGTCAACGTGTCCGCCGCGCTGGCCGAGCGCCGGCTGGACCGGGCGGAGCGGCGCGCCGCGGAGAGCGTGCGGAGCGACTGGGACTGATCCTCCCCCGGCCCGACCACGCCGGGGGTGCGGCCCCCCGCGGGGGGGGGGGCCCGCGCGGGCCGGGGGCCGGGGGGGGGGCGCCCCAGGGGGGGCCGC